>JAAYVJ010000469.1 GCA_012517265.1 Planctomycetota bacterium
CGAGGCGATGCAGGCCTGCGACCCGGCCGAGAACAGATAGCTGACGCCGTTGGCCAGGAACAGCAGCGGCGCGCCGATCGCGGCGAAGAGGGCCCCGGCGGCGCACTGGCCGAGGAAGGTCGCTGCGGTCGTGGTGAACCGGTGCGCCGCGTTGGCTGCGTGGAGGTTCTGTGATGTCACCAACTCCGGCAAGAACGAGGCGACCGCGGGATTGAAGAAGGAATCGCAGATCCCGATGGAGACCGCCGATGCGATCAATAGACCGAAGACCAGCCTTGTGTCGTCGGGGAAGGCCAGGCAGGCGATGCTCACGGCCGTGATGAGGACTCCGATGAGCAGATCGGCCGCGACCAGAACCTTCTTGCGGGACGTCATGTCCACGAGCGTTCCGCTCACGGGGCTCAGGAGGATCTCCGGGAGCTTGGCCGCCATCATCACGATCCCGGCGGTTCCCTTCTCCCCTCTCATGTCATTGGCCCAAAGCGCAAAATGCCGGGGGGCGGGGGGGGGGCAGAGCCCCCATCGCACATGGAAGTACGCAAGAGCCGGATGAGCCCCCAAAAAGGAAACCCTACTTCAGGCCGGCGATCATCTGCTCCACCTGCGACAGGAAGGTGCGAATGGTCTGTCGTTCGGTGTTCGAGAGACCGTCGAGGTAGGCCTCGTATCGGCCGTTGGCCTCGGCCCGGGATCTGGCGAATCCTTCGATGGCTTTTCTGCCGGACGCGGTGAAGCTGACCTTCAGTTCGTTCTTGTTGCGTGGGTCGCGGGTCTTGGTGACCATCCCTTTCTTCACCAGTCGCGAGATGGTCTGCGACACGGCTCCCTTGGTGATGCCGAGCGTCTCGGCCAGCGTCGTGACGTTGGCGTCGGCGTCGCGCGTCAACGCGCCCATCAGGTGGATCTCCGACGGGTGCAGGGTGACGTCCCGGTGGGTGAACACGCTCCGTTTCTCCAGGAAGAGGAACTGGTTGATCACCCGCGAGACCTGGGCCGACAGTGAGATTTCGTTCTTCATGCGTGCGAGTATACCATCTAAACACGGAATGTCAACAGAGAAACTGACTGACATGCAGGAGTTCTGGCAATGGCGAAGAGTCTGGCTGCCCGCGTCTTCCTCGGAGTCCGGTAGGCGCCTCCGGGCCGTGCGACGCGGACATCCGATGTTCGGTGGCGGCCTGTCGGAATTCGTGATAGTCTGCCTTCGCAGGCGACGGGAAATGCAGTCGCGGGTTGTGAGATGTGTGGTCGCACATTCGACGTGAAACGGGGATTACTGGTGAAGCACGACAGCGGCAAGATCGATCTGAGCACCGCCGGGGGGCTGGCGGCTCTGGTGCTTTGGAGCCTGACGGTCGCTTTTGCGAGGCGGCTGTCGGAAGAGCTGGGGCCCTTGATAGCGGGGGCTTGCGTCTATCTGATCGGCGGGGCTTTGTGCCTTGTGACCCTCGTCCGGCGGCGGGGGGCGGTGTGGGGACTTGTGAAGAGTTCGCCGCGGTATGTGTTTGGCTGCGGGGCTCTGTTTGTTCTGTACACGGCGGTCCTGTTCCTGGCGCTTGGGTCGGCGGCCGATCG
>JAAYVJ010000470.1 GCA_012517265.1 Planctomycetota bacterium
AAGAAAAGAGAGTTCCACGTCGCCGGTCGGATCTGGCAGCCTCTCGCGGCCCCCCGGCGTGACGGGCGATTTGTGGATAGTCAACTTGTCGGAATACACAAAATGGCGTAGGCATCCCCCATCCTGCCTCTTCTCCCTCATTATCAGCACTGGCAATTGCGATTTCGGCGGACACTCGATCCCTTTCGCTATGCACCGGTTATCCACAAAGGCCATTTGGGAGGTGCATAACCTGTGCAGACAGAAAAAAAATACGCGCGCAAAGCCTGTGCCTTCCGGTCCCTCGGTCAAGTGGAAAAGAAAACGGCCGAATGCGTGTTGCTTTGCGTCTATTTCGCTGAATAATAGGGCCCAGTATCGTTAAGTTTTCGTGAGGACGGTTTGGGGCTCCCTGAGTGCTGTTGTCGCTGGGAGACCTTACTTGCCGTTCTTCTGTGCGACGTGAACAGGATGAAGGTACCGCTCTCGTTGGGGAGACCTTGATGCAGGTGATCACGGATGAAGGGGCCCGCGCCGTTGCGGGCTGCGACACGACAGCAATCACGGATGCGCTGGCCAAGCGGATCGGCGCCGAGAAGTTCAAGATCTGGTTCCAGAACAGCGCCCGATTCACTTTGGCCGAGGGGTACCTGCGCATCGGCGTGGCCAATCCCTTCCTGGCCACCTGGCTCGAAGGCCACTTCATCAAGGACATCCGTGCCGCGGTCGAGTCGGTGATGGGTTCCCTGCCGGAGATCTCCTTCACCATCGACGCCGAACTCTCTGGCGAGCGCCGCAGGGCGCCCGTCAATGCCAAGCCCGCCCCCGCGGCCAAGGCCCGGGAAGGCTCGCCGATCGCGATGGATGGCGAATCCGCGGGGGCGGGCGAGGGCCTGCGCCTGACGCTGGACAGCTTCATTGTGGGCCCCTCCAATGAACTGGCGTTCAACGCGGCCAGGGCGGTGATCCGCGAGCAGCAGAGCCCGTTCAACCCGTTGTTCATCCACGGCGGCTGCGGCGTCGGAAAAACCCACCTGCTCCAGGGCATCTGCAACGGCGTGGCCAAGGTCCGACCCCAGACCCAATGGCTGTATTTGTCCGCCGAGGAGTTCGCCAATCAGTTCGTCCTGGCCCTCAAGACCAAGAAACTCGAGGCCTTTCGACGCCGCATGAGGCAGACGGACCTGCTGGCGATCGACGACGTGCACTTCCTGGCCAGCAAGCCGTCGACCCAGGAAGAATTCCTGCACACGTTCAATACGATCAGCTTGGCCGGCAAACAGGTCGTCCTGGTCTCCGACGCCCATCCGAAGATGATCTCGCAGTTGTCCGAGAAGCTGGTCAACCGGTTCGTCTCCGGCATGGTCGTCAAGATCGAGGCCCCGGACTTCCAGACGCGATGCGAGATCTGCCGCCAGTTCGCCCGACGGATGATGAAGGTCTCGCCCGGCGGCAGCGAGGCCAAGCGCGCCGGGGAGATGCCCGAATCGGTGATCCGGTTCGTCGCCGAGCGGGTCCGCACGAACGTCCGCGAGCTCGAAGGCGCGCTGCTCAAGCTGATCGCCTACGCCACGCTCCAGGACGAGAAGCTCTCGCTGGAGATGGCCGAGACCGTGCTGGCCGAGCACATCGAACGCTGCGACCCGATCGTGCACGTCTCGGACATCGAGGCCTCCGCCGGCGCGTTCTTCGGCGTGACGCCCGCCAGCCTCCACTCGCCCAAGAAGGGCCGGACCGTCTCGCTGGCCCGCCATTTCAGCATGTATCTGACCCGCAAGCACACGAACATGTCCTCCTCCGAGATCGGCCGCTACATGGGCGGCAAGAACCACGCGACCGTGCTGGTCGCCTGCAAGAAGATCGACGAGATGCTCGGGAAGGACGCCGAAATCCACTGGGACGGCCCCAACGGCAACAAAGTCGCCAAGGCCCGCGCGATCCTCGCCCAGCTCGAACAGAACATCACCCGCTGAGCGTCCGGCCGCACGCGGCGTCGCAGGATCGCAGAAGGGGTCACCCGCAACCGCCGGGACGAGATCGCCGGCACAGGAGTCATCGACGATGCGATTCAACGAACGGTTCTTCGTTCACGGGGCTCTCGTGTTGCTGTGCTCCCTGATCTGCGTCCAGGCACAGAAGTCCGCGGCGTCGATCGACGATGGTCCCCGATTGCCTTCGGAGTGGGCCGCCGCCTGGCAGAACCCAGGGGCGGATCTGCGACCGCTTCAGATCGTGCACGGCGTCCCGGCGCAACAGGCCGACGACGCGGGGATGGCGGCATTGAAGGACCTCGGCCTCGGCGGAATCGTCTGCAACGTGGACTTCAATCAGTACATGGTTTCGCAGGCGCACTGGGAGACGCTGACCACCGCGGTGGAAGCCTGTCGAAAGGCCGGGCTGGTCGTGTGGATTTACGATGAGGACGGATACCCCAGCGCCGCGGCGGGCGGACTCGTGCTCAAGCAGAATCCGTCGTACGAGGCCCTCGCGCTGACCTACGACCCATCCCGGCCGGAGCCGTTCGCGCTGCGTCCCGCTTATGAACACACGCACGCCAGCAACAACTACTACGCCGCGAGGCGCTATCCCAACCTGATCGACGAGCCGGCGATTCGGTGCTTCATCGAGCTGACTCATCAGGCCTACTGGGACCGGCTCAAGGATTATTTCGGCACGACGATCAAGGCCTTCTTCACAGACGAGCCGTCTCTGATGGCCGTGAACATCGGCCCGCTTCCCGACGACGTCCGGACCAAGGTCCGTGTCGCCGATCCCCTGGATCCGAACGTCAGGCCGCTGCCTTCGGTGCCGTGGGTCCGCGATCTGCCGGAACAATACCGCAAACGTTACGGCGAGGATCTCCTGCCGGTCCGCAAGAGTCTGTTCGAAGGGACCTCCGACGCAGATCGGCGCGTTCGCCGCCAGTTCTGGTCCCTCATCGCGGACCTGACGGCGGACCGATATTTCGGCCAGATCCACCGCTGGACGCAGGCGCACCGCGTCGCCTCGTCGGGCCACATGCTCTGGGAGGAAACGCCTCTGCACCAGGTGCCTCTGGAAGGCAACGCGCTCAAAGTCCTCATGCAAATGGACATCCCCGGTCTCGACATGCTCTCCTCCGATCCCGAGGCGGTGATCCATTCCGGCTGGCTGACCGCGACCCTGCCCGCCTCGGCGGCGGTCTTCAACGGCGGCCGGCGCGTCATGACCGAGGTCAGCGATTTCTCACAGACGATGGCGGGCAGGGGCCCGGCCTCGCTGGGCGAGATGCAGGCGACCGCGGCCTGGCAGGCGGCACTGGGCGTCACCGAGTTCACGCTGTACTACGGCTATCGACAACGGCAGCCGGACGACTACCGCCGGTATTGCGAGTATGTTGGCCGGCTCAACGCGGTCCTGCGCGAGGCGAAGTTCGCCCCCTCCGCTCTGCTGTACTACCCGATCTACGACCTGTGGCCCGAGTATCTGCCGGTGGCCGAGAAACTGACCCAGGACAGCCAGTCCAGGAGGCTTCAGGAGATCGTCAACTCATTCCAGGGACTCGGTCAGCGGATGCTCAGGAGGCAGGTCCCCTTCGAGCTCGTGGATCATGAGCTGCTGGCCAAGGCCGAGATCCGCGATGGAGAGCTGTGGATCGCGGGGTATCCCTTCGCGGCGATCGTTCTGCCGGCGCATGTGGAGCTGCCCGAACCCGCGGCGTCGATCGTGAATCGCTTCAAGACCGAGGGCGGAAAGGTCTTCTCCGACGAGACCGCCAAGGCGAAGATCGACTTCGATTCCCTCGCGGCCTGCTCTCCAGACACCCGACTCACGCCTGCGAACGAGCGGATCGTGGCCGGCCGATTTCGTCGCGACGGGCGGGACATCTGCATCCTGGTCAACGTGGCCGCTACGCCGTACACCGGCGCACTGACGATCGGCGCCGATTCCCAACGGCTGATCCTGCATCCGGAGGACGGGCGGGTCGAGCGGGCCTCGGCAGATGCATCGGGCAAGATGGCAGTGACGATCCCGCCGCGTAGCGCCATCCTGCTCGTCGCTCGCTGACGAGGAAATGGAAATCGAATCGACTGTCCTCCGTCACCCGGTTATACTGACCATCGATGAGGCCGGCGGCGCAACCCATCATCGCCAACCGGGAAATGCCGGGATGGGCTGATGTTGGGGTGTGGCGTCTGGGCTGGGACGTAGTGCGGGGAGAACACCATGCTCAGAAGACGGACGAAGCACGGCGAGATCAGGGAAATCGACCTCGACGAACTCAGAGCGCTCAGAGAGGCATCGCCCGCCAAGGAATGAGTGAATCTGTTTCTCTTGCACTTATGCAGGGATTCCGGGGGCAGTCACACACTACGGAAGTCGAAAGGCATTCCCCCCATCCCCCACGATGAAGAGGTCCCACCGGGCGGATTCGATTTCGACCGGATCATCAACCGGCTCAAAGTCATGTCGGGCCTCGACCCGGTGATCTGCCAGGAACCTCGCAAGGGCAGGATCTCCCTTGACATTCGCGGCATCTCGTATCACCTCGACACGACCTTCGTCGATTCCGGCGACGATTCCCGGTGCGAGATCATCGCACGGAGAAAAGAGCCGCAATAGAGTCAGAGACAAGAAGAAGAGGAGCACGCTCCGCCTTGTGCTTCTTCGTGGATTGGCGGCCCCGCCTTCCCCCTGCCGATCTTATGGCTTGAGCAACTCCCTTGCTCTCTCCAAAACGGTGTCGCGGCCGTCGCGGATGTCCTGGATCGTGGGCTCGACGAGGCAGTGGGGCTCGATCCCGTGCAGGGGCGAGGGCATCTTGCCGTGCAGGGGGAACGTCAGCGAGCAGCGCAGGTCCACCCCGGCCGGCAGTTCGATCTGCTTCGACCAGCCGCAGGCGCCGATCGTCGGCGTGCCCACGAGCAAGGCGCCGGCCTCGTGCATGCCGGAGACGAAATGCTCGCACGCGCTGGCGCACCCTTCGTTGATCAGGACCGCCACTTTGCCGGAGTATTGCCAGTCGCCCCTGGGCGACACGACGTTCGTGAACTTCTCGTACAGGTTCGTGCCCTCACGCCGCTGGAAGCTGATGCTGGCCACGACCTTGCGGGTGATGAACCGCCCGATGACGGTCTCAGCGAGAAAATCCTGGCCCCCGCCGTTGTCGCGGACATCGATGATCAGGAACGGCTTGTCGCGCAGGGGATCGAGTTGCTTGTCGAAGTCCGCCCCGGTGAAGCCGGTCCATCCGCAGATCCGGATGTAGCCGGTGCGATCGTCGAGGGCCCGACTATGAAGCGTGGGCTCGGGCCCCGGCCCGAAGCGCTCCCCACCGCCGCGAGTCAGAGTCTTTTCGTAGACCTCGCCCCGTCCGTCGCGCAGCTTCAGCCTGACCTGCGAGCCCTCCTCGCCCGCCAGAATCTCCTGGCAGGCGGCCCTCGCCCTGGCATAGCTGGTCGCGCCGAAGGCCTCCGGCCAGGTCTGCGCGAACAGGTCCACCGCGTTGGCGTCGTCGATCTCCAGAATGACGTCGCCGGGCGAGATGCCCAGCTCTTTCGCGCAGTACTTGACGGCAATTCGGCTCTCGACCCATGCAGCGAAAACCGGCGGGCCGCTGGGATATTTCCGACCCTCCCAGTGCAGACCGGTGTGGTAGTCGTTGAGCCGGCGGACGAGCATGGCGTCCATGATGGGCAGCGCGTCAAACAGGGCGGTCTTGTCCTTGATTCGCTCCTTGCACGCTTCATACCAGCTCTCGTCGAAGGCCCCGGCGTACTCCATCATGGGGTAGTTGTCCTTGAGAGTCGTCCACAGCAGATCGAGGAATCCCAGCGGCGTCCCGACCTTGGGCAGCTTGACATTCGGATCGGCGCCGTGGTCCACGAGCAATCGCACGATCTCTTCCTGCCCCCGCATGCGGGCCATCTGCACCGCGGTGAATCCGTACTTGTCCGTGGCGGTCACCTTGGCCCCATACGAGAGGCACGTCCGGACGGTGTCCAAGTCCCCTTCGTCGAGAGCGGCCAGCAGCCTATCGCCCAGGACGTTGGGATCCACCAATCGACAGGCCAGACCCCACAAACGCCCCCGGTTCTGGATCTTGAGCAAAAGGCTGTTGGCTCCGGCGCGAAACGTCACGCCGACCAGGTCGTCGTCCTCCTTGACCTCCCGGCTCGTCCAGTTTTCGTGGACGAGATCGCCGTTGAGCCAGACCTTCACCGCGTCGTCGCTGCCGACGCCCAGCACGGCTGGCGTCTCGGCGGGCATGTCGATCCGAGCCCAGGCGTAGGTGACGGCGTATTGCTCGTAGCCCATGTGCCGGATGATATTGATCAGATCGGTCGGGCTGTCGGCCTTCCGCCAGCGGTGTCCCCATTCGCCCCTGTGGAAGACCATCGCCATCGTCGGCTGGACCTGCGACTCCCCGCCGTGCTCGGTCAGGAAATCCTTGTCGAACGCCTCCCGCTGGGCCGCGACATCCTCCGGCCTGGGAGCGCCCTCGAAGACGGGAAACGGATCGCAGAGGAGCCACTGCTTGATGAACGCACCCGGTTCGAGCCCCTTGTAGACCGCCCACTGGGTTGCAGCAGGGGTCTCGGCCGCGCGGACGCCCCCCAGTGACGCGCAGATGCCGATCAGGACGGTCCAAACCCTCGATGTTGCTCCCATGCCATGTTCCCCAGAACTTGTTTTGTCGGGACAGCCGCCTATTCTCTAGGACGGTCGAACCGGATGTTCGTTACCGGGGAGTCGTGAGAATCACGCGGCGATCGGGCAAGCGCGCCGCCTATGAATCCGCGTGTTCCGGCGAGCGAACGCGGGCCGGACCGGCCGGAAGGGACCACCCGCCTACGGTTTGAATGCGGCCATCCTGCTTCGCAGGATGTCGGAGCGGCGGATCAAACCGACGAGCCTGCCCTGCTCGGTCATGGGGGCCTGATCGAAGTCTCTTTCGATCATACAGTCGCAGATCTGGTCCAGATCGGTCTTGTGGTCGAAGGCGACCACGTCGGTGGTCATGCAGGACCCGACCGTTCGGGTCGGGGAGCACGGATGGAGACAGTGCTGGAGCAGGTCTCTCTCGGTGATGATGCCCAGGAGCGTCATCCGCTCGTCCACAACAACAAGTCCGGTAACGTTGTGCTGGACAAACAAGTCCATGGCCTCCCAAAGCGGCGTGTCCGGCCGCAACGTGAGCAGGCTCTGGCCCGGGGTGTTCTCAGGGGACGGACGGGAGTTGTGCGGATGGCGATCGAGCGGCGCGGGACGAAGCCTCTCTGCGTAGACGCGGATCAGGTCCCTTCGGGTGACGGTCCCGATGAGAGTCCGCTGCCGCAACAGCACAGGCACGCAGCCGAATTCGCTGCGTGCAAGGCGCGTGGAGACGGTGGGCAACGGATCGTCGACATCGACGGTGACGACCTCCTCCGCCATATAGTCCGCGACCCGGCCCGACACGCATTCCTGCTTTCGGACCAGACGGAGCATTCGCCTTTGCGAGATCGCGCCTACCAGCCGTCCCCGGCTGGTGACCGGCAGTCCCGTAAGGCCCATTTCGAGCAACAGCGACACGGCCCGATGAACCGACTCGGTATTCTCCACGCCGACGACGCCGTACTCCATTACGTCTTTTGCGGTCAGCTTCTCCGCAAAATGGTAGACAACGGTGGGACCTGCGGACTGACGTCCGGGCATTGCCTGCGGACAACCACATGGATCCATTGCCCTTCTCCCTGACCATTCGATCATGCACGCTGCGGACTAGATGGGGTCTTCAGACGCCACACCCATCTGATGCGATAACATTCGACAGGAAATTCCCTGGGTCTTTAGGAAATTTGCTGGGATGTGTGCAGCATGGCCTCGGAATGCCTACTCATACTTACGTATTACTACGTATCTCTTCGCATCCTGTGGACTCTCGCGGTGTCCCGCTCAGTCGAATGGAGGCACGAGCCATGCGAGTCGTTGCTGTCCGGGACGCGGGAACTGGAAAAACACCACCATGCGAATATGCTTTCATCGCGAAGATATTCCCACGACACAGGGAGCTTGAGGATTTACAATTCGTGGTTTATTCTTTACTATTTGGCGTTCGTAGCCCGGAACCGGAGGGGGCAATAGGCATCCGGCAGATGGTAGATACCAAACAGTCAATCATTCTTGACGCGGGGTGCGGAGATGAACGCAAGGAATCTGGTTGGTTTCATTGCCGTGGCGGCCGCCTGTGCCGTCGCGGAGGCGCAGGACACGTCGCGTCCGACGAACTCCGATTCCCCGAAGATAACGAAGGAGAGTAGATCGATGAATGTGCATACCGACTTGTTCGGCAGAACGCCTGAGGGCGGTGAAGCCTTTCTCTATACGCTGACCAACGCCAAGGGCCTGCGGGCGCGGATCACCAACTACGGCGCGATCGTCGTCTCAATGGAAGTCCCCGACCGTCACGGCAAGCTCGACGACGTATTGCTGGGCCACGACACCCTCGACGCGTACATTACCCGCGGCGGTTGTGCCGCGGCGGTCATCGGCCGCTACGCCAATCGCATCGGCAACGCCAAATTCACCCTCGACGGCGTCGTGTACACCCTGGCCGCCAACAACGGCCCCAACCACCTGCACGGCGGCCTCGTCGGCTTCGACAAAAAGCTCTGGACGCCGGAGGAAGTGACGGCCTCGGAGAATCAGGCATGGGTCAAGCTCAGCTACCTGAGCAAGGACGGCGAGGAGGGGTACCCAGGCAATCTTCGGGTCATGGTCACGTACACGCTGACCAATGACGACGAGCTGCGGATCAGCTACGAGGCCGAGACAGACAAGAAGACCGTCGTCAATCTGACCAACCACGCCTACTGGAACCTGGCCGGTCAGGGCAACGGCGACGTCCTCGGCCACGAGCTGATGATCAACGCCAATCGGTTCACCGTCGTCGACAAGGGCCTGATCCCGACCGGAATCACCGTCAGTGTGGTCGACACGCCGTTGGATTTCCTCTCGCCCAGGAAGATCGGCGCCAAGATCCGCCAGCTCAGCAACGGTTACGACCACAATTACGTCCTCAACGGCGCCGCCGGTGCGATGAAACTGTGCGGAGTCGCCTACGAACCGACGAGCGGCAGGGTCATGGAGATCTCCACCACGGAGCCCGGCGTGCAGCTCTACACCGCCAATCACATGAACGGCTCTCTGATCGGCAAAGGCGGCAAGGCCTATGTCAAGTACGCAGCCTTCTGCCTGGAGACGCAGCACTATCCGGATTCGCCGAACAAGCCGCAGTTCCCCACCACGGTCCTGGAGCCCGGCAGGAAGTTCGTCAGCCAGACCGTGCACAAGTTCTCGACGAAATGACATGCGTGCCCGTGAACCGTGCCTCGTGGCCCGTAATGCGGATCACGAGTCACGGGCCACGGGTCACTTTCTTCACGCCTTGACCTTGGCGATCTCGTAGACGACCGTGCCGCCGCCGGTGTATTGGCAGACGTCGGGGCACTGGACGTAGGCCTTGGTCTTGTCCTGCTTGCCGTCGATGCCCCATGCGGCGGGCTCGGAGACCCGCAGGGCGTTGTACCAGGGCATCAACGACGCCAGGCCGTGCATGCAGACCGGAATGTCGCTGACGAGCTGATAACAGGCCTTGAGCGTGAAGGAATCGCCCGCCTTGTGGACGGGACAATGCCCCTTGACCTCTTTGACGGTGATGACCAGATCCATGTTTTGGGCTCCTCAAATCGGGTTCGGTTTCCCTCTACTATGTGCCGGCGGGCGGATTGTTCAAGAGAAGACAATTCAAAAAGTCCGCGT
>JAAYVJ010000471.1 GCA_012517265.1 Planctomycetota bacterium
ACAGGGAGGACCAAGAGATGGATGTCACGATCAAGACGGCGCTCATCAGCGTCTCCGATAAAACGGGAGTGGTCGATTTCGCCAAGGCGCTCGCCCAGGCGGGAGTCAAAATCATCAGCACCGGGGGCACCGCCAAGAGCCTGACGCAGGCCGGCGTGAAGGTCGTCGCGATCGATTCGGTCACCGGTTTTCCAGAAATGATGGACGGTCGGGTCAAGACGCTGCATCCCAAGATCCACGGCGGGCTGTTGGCCCTGCGCGACAAGGCCGAGCACGTGCAGGCGATGCAACAGCACGGCATCGAACCGATCGACTTGGTCTGCGTGAACCTCTATCCCTTCGAACAGACCGTCGCTAGGAGCGGCTGCACAATCGAGGAGGCCATCGAGAACATCGATATCGGCGGCCCCAGCATGATCCGCTCGGCCGCCAAGAACCACAAGTTCGTGACGGTGGTCACCAGCCCCGACCAGTACGCCCGCGTCATCGAGCAGATGCGAAACAACAACGGCGCCGTCGGCGGCAAGCTGCGGGAGGACCTGGCCCGGGCCGCGTTCGCCCTGACCGCCGGCTACGACGCCGCGATCGCCAAATACCTCAACGGCCAGGCCGGAGTCGAGTTCCCCGATCGGATCTCCATCGCCCTGACCAAGGAAGCGACGCTCCGCTACGGCGAGAACCCCCACCAAACCGCGGCCCTGTACAAGCAGCCCCGAACGGGCGAGCCGTCGGTCAGCGCGGGCAAGCTCATGACCGGCGACACCGAGATCAGCTTCAACAATCTCCTCGACGCCAACGCGGCCTTCGAACTGGCCAAGGAGTTCGACGAGCCGGCCGCCGTGGTCGTCAAGCACCTCAACCCCTGCGGCTGCGCCATCGACGAGGACATCAACGTCGCCTATCGCAAGGCCTATGAAGGCGACGTCGTCAGCGCGTTCGGCGGCATCATCGCGGTCAACCGGCCGGTGGACGTCGAGCTGGCCCGGACCATCATGGAGTCGTACGGCCGGTTCGGCAAAGCACTCGGCGCCAGCGGGTTCTTCGCCGAGGTGATCGTGGCGCCGCGATTCAACGAGGACGCCATCGAGATCATCCGGACGCTCAAGGTCTGGGGCAGCCGGGTGCGTTTGATTGAGACCGGCCCGATCGACCGGTCCCGGATCGACGCCAACGAATTCGACGTCCGCCACATCGTCGGCGGCCTGCTCCTCCAGAAGCGCGACCTGGTCGGCTGGGAGCCCAGCGCCCTGACGTTCCCGACGAAGCTGCGTCCCACGCCCGAGCAGCTCGAAGACCTCCGGGTCGCCTGGCTGGTCGCCAAACACGCCAAGAGCAACACGATCGTGCTGGCCAAGAACAAGCGCATCCTGGGCATCGGCGTCGGTCAGATGAACCGCGTCGAGTCCGGCCTGATCGCGATGAAACACGCCGGCACCGAGGCCAAGGGCGCCGCGATGGCCTCCGACGCGTTCTTCCCGTTCCCGGACAATGTGGACAACGCGGCCCAGAACGGCATCGCCTGCATCGTCCAGCCCGGCGGGTCCAAGAAGGACGACGAGGTGATCGCCGCCGCGGACAAGTACGGCATCGCGATGGTCTTCACCGGGAAGCGACACTTCCGGCATTGAGCAAAATGCCGAAGAACCGCCTTATTCCCCATCTGTAGACAACTCACCGGCATACGAGCCCGGGTATCCGTGAGGGCTTTGAAACACCGGTTCGAGGTTCGCATCGCCCTGGGTGCGAGTCCGTCTCTTCCAAACGTGACCGCACCCGAAGGACTGTGGCGAACGGAGATTGACCGATCTGGCCGACGACCGTAGGGGCCGCCGGCCGCCTGGTGAAGACCGGAGGTATCAGCAATGGCCAAGCAACAGACAACACACATGATGAACGGCATCGATCTGGATACGTTGCAGGGCACGATCGATGCGATCAAGGACGATCCGGAACTGGCGAAATGCAGATTCCACGTCCGCAACAAGTGGATCAACGGCAATCACAACCGCACCACAGTGAGCAGCTTCTTCGGAGCCAAAGAAGAGCGGCGCCACAGACACCGCTTCGACCTCAACTGCGACGAGCCGACCATCCTTGCCGGCCATGACGATGGGGCCAACCCCGCCGAACACCTCTTGAACGCCTTGGCGGGCTGTATCACGACGAGCATGGTCGCCCATGCCGCGGTTCGGGGCATCCACATCGAGGAACTGGAGTCGCAGGTGGAAGGAGATATCGACCTGCGAGG
>JAAYVJ010000472.1 GCA_012517265.1 Planctomycetota bacterium
CCAGGGCATATGGTCCTCGTACCAATTGCACGGGTCTTCGTAGACCGCCTTGGGAACCAGGAACCACACGCCCGATTCATCATCCCAGTAATTGTCCCGATAATCCACAACATCCTGGACTGTAACGACTTGCGCGGCATACGTGGCGCAGGTTGAAAGCAGGACCACCAGGATCACCTCGAGTCTCCGCGTCATCTTCATCGTCCTTCCTCCTCACTCTGGAGTCGCTCCGAACGCCGTTGGGCCGACGTCCAAGACCGATAATCACCCTCTTTTCCCGACTTCGGGTACCGTGTCGGGTCCAAACAAAAACCCCGGGCGAAACCGCGGTTCCATCCGGGGCTCTAAGTATCCCACGTACCACGACCTCCCGAGCAGGAAGTCGCAAAACTTCAGCATCCTTTTCTCTATGTCCAAACGGCAGGCCTTCACGTGCCCCCGATTCGGCTCAGGCAGAATGTACCCCGCCCGACCTCTTATACAGTATAGCGGCTGCATGGCCGTTAGTCAAGACCTATCGTCGGGTTTTCCCCTGTGCGTTCACCCGGCCGGAGGACTTCCGGCCCCACTCTTCTCGTTTGGGTGTTATACACAGAACACACAACGTCCCCAGGGCGGTCATCGTCAAACATCCCATATCATTCAGTAGATCACATATCACCCAAATACCCATGATTTTGGAAACTACACTATTTGGAGGACAGAGCAAAAATCACACCAATGCAGCGCGATGACTTGCACAACATGGTCGCAAGTGATAACATAGACACGACGAAGAGAGTCCGAAGCTTGATTGTCGCGGAGCGGTCAGCATCAACCGAATGGAGAACTCTTATGAGGACTGCGAGCATTCTGTGTTGCGTGGCGACGTTTCTGTGTCTGACTCCCGTTGCATCTTCCCAGGTCGTTCTGGACAAGACGCAGACTCAGGAGATCCTCAAGCAACTCACAAGCCAAGCCTATACGACGTGGGTGACCGCCGGAACGATCGAGGCGACACACCAGGAGTACGGCGCCCCAAAGACCACTGACCAGACCGTGATCGGGAGCGAAATCGACAACGCCATCCAGGAATACGTGTCGAACCCCAACAAGAGAGAATTGACGCCGGAAACCCAGCAGATGGCCCTCGACGCCATCCCGTTCAACGTGCGGTACAAGCTGGCCAACGAGTATTCGATGGCCTCCCGCCACACCGTGAAGTACGACGGCAACCGGTTCTACTGGGAGATCTATGTCAGTTCGCGCAGCGATTCGATCCAGCCGGACGCATCCCTGGCGGAAAACACCATGACCCGGGAGTTCGACATGGATTGGAACCAGCGGCGGATCTTCGCCTGGGACGGCCAGAAATACACCGCGTACGCCGTGTCGGGCGGACAGGCGGTCGTCGATACCGCCGGCAGGCTCGGAACGCCGGTGGTGACCGGCCCCCTGACCGCCGGCCTAATCCCTTGGGGCTCCGGCAGATACGCGTACGACAGCCTTGCCGCCGCGTCCGTCTCGGCCAGCCGAACCACGGAGGATTCTTCGCTCGTGCAGATGAGGATCAACCACACCGACGGCTTCACAAGCGAATTCACTCTCGACTCAGCGAAGGCCTACGCGGTCACCAACGCCACCCTGACGAACCCCGACGGCACGGTGGTCCTCTATACGCTGTCAGGATACAACTCGATCGGGGGCCGGTGGGTCCCCTCGTCGATTGCCATTGAACGCCGGAACGTCTCCATGAACAGTCGAGCTCCGACATCGGAACTCTGGACGTTGACCACGGTCAGCACCGCGACGCCCCCGTCGAGCAGCTTCAGCGTGTCCGTCGCGATAGACGACACAATTCAGTACACCGCACCGGGAATCAGGTCTTCCATAGTCTACACCAACTCCTATGAGACGGACACCGACGAGCTGCTAATGGAACGACTGGCTTACAGCGTCTCTGGAGGCATCGGCCGGCAGAACTGCGCGACCGCCGCGCTGCAGCACGTCGCGGCCGCGTTCCAAAAGCCTGTCTCGCTCGTTGCGATGGCGGGTCTGGTCAGTTCCGACGGCAGTACGAACCTGTATGATCTCAAGCAGTTCGCACAGGGATTGGGCCTGTACAGCCGGGTGGTGAAGACGGATCTGGCCGGCTTGGCGAGCCTTGGAACCGCCAAGGCCATCGTCCACATCCCCGGCAAGAACCACTTCGTAGTGGTCGACCGCGTGGACGGCCCGTATGTCTGGCTCATCGATCTGTCGAGGAGGAACTTCTACTACCGCCAAAACGTGCATTTCTTCCCCCTGGAGTGGACGGAAGGCACGGCGTTGCTGTTGTCCGAGCAGCCGATCCCGGGACGGTTCGCCGGAATCCCCGACACCGCGGCCCAGAGATTCACAGGCGGGGCCTACGCCTGCAACGTGCTGGTCCAGGAATATGGGGAGATACCCTGCGTTTTCAACGGCGGCTTATGCGAAGGCTATTATGTGGTCTTCCTCGAGATCTGGCGATGCGGACCCGCCGAGACGGGCACGTGCTCTTACTACGCGGCCATCGCGCGTCTGGAAAGCCTGTGCGTGCCGGACAGCATTTGGGGGTGCATCTGCAACGGGGAATGGGAATTCGTCAACACGCGTGCCTGCAACTAGTTCCCAAAAACCTGGGAGTGGTGCCTTTCCTTCTCACTCGTCGGGCTTGGCAGGGACCTCGCAAGTAGTCCGTTCCAGCCAGTGTTCGCTGAACTCCGACAGGTCTCGAAAACTGATCGCATCGCCTGAATACGCCCTCGGCCCGGGTTCCGGCTCACCGGCAGGATCCAGGAGAAACGCATCGGACGCACGCATCGCGAAGTCCACGAAATTGACAATCCCGTCCTCGTTGAAATCCCACGAAGGTACCTGAACGAAGGATAGAACCTCCATGGGGGTAGTCCAGTCAATGGAAAGATCGTAGACTGCGATGTTGTAGGTACCCACTCCCCTGGCGTAGTAATCCAGGATGAACCAGTCCCCCGGAGAAGGATGGTCCGCCGTGAGATCGAAGGACCAAACTCCCTCGTAGTCGACGAATTCCACGCTCGCGAGTTTGCCGGCCGCAGGAAGGCACGAACCTGCAAAGGATCTGCGCACGGCGTCGTATCCCCTGCCGGTCAAGAACATCTCTTCTTTGTCGTCCTGCGAATACTGCAGACTCCCCCACCAGAACGAACTGTCATCGGACGATACGACAAGCACGAGTTTGGTGCCGACCATGACGCCTTGATACACCGAGGGATGATTCGGATCAGCCGGAACCAAAGGCGTTCTCTCGTCGCACCGGTAGACCGTGATCCACACTTCCCCCTGCGCCCCCGCGGAAAGAACAAGCACCGCAGCCATCATCGCGAGCATTCTCATAGCAGCTATCCTCACGGGCGTCCCCCGTGTTCGCCAGCCTCGGACGCGCGGCATCCGTTAGGCAGATGTGCCGGCGGGCCGTCACTCCGCAGACAACACCGCAGCCATCGCCTCCATGGCGGACAGGTACACGCCCTTGGAGTGATTCTCCAGAAGCCGTCCGGCCGCCGACCTGTCGCTTTCGTACAGCCTGCGAGCCGCCTCGTCGATGGCGTTCTGCATTTGTGCCGCGGCCCGCTCCACACGTCCCTGCTCGACCCGCAGTCGGTCCATCGCCGAAGAGTCCTTGCGATCCATCTTGTCCCGGAAGTTTGAGAACATCCAGAATGCCTCGCGAGGGTCGAATGAGAACGTCGCCTGCACTTTGCCGTCGTAGTACTGCGACGTGGGCCGATCGGAGACGGTCGTCGTGTATCCGGCAGGGAAACCGGCGACGCCGAAGTGGAACGGGATGTAGAACGACGTGCGGGGCGAAGCGAGACTGACCCAGTACACGATGCCGATGTCCCGGGGCAGACCCGTCCTCAACTGCGCGACGAAGCTGGTCTGCGTGGCCCCGCTGCACAAGGCGCACAGGAACGGAGAATCCGCAGGCATCGTCCCGGACTCGCCTTCCTTGTCGTGACGGAGGACCTCCATCAGATCGGCGGGACTGAGCTTGTGCCTGGGCTTCACCGAGAACGGCAGGCTCGGCCCCGCTTTCACCGGCTCGGCGGCGACGCACCGCAGTCCGCTCCACTGACGACCGAGATTGTCGGGATGGGACGCAGATCCCGGATTCGCATACGCCGCGGCGAAATCGAATGCCCCCGAGGCCGGATCATACCAGCCTCGTGACTTGGCGTACTCCACGATGTCCTTCGAGGCCAGCGTCCGGCTCTCATCGCCCACAGACACCTGCCGCACCGCGTACGTGTTGGCGACCATGGCCACCTCGTCGTCCGGCACGCGTTGGGCCAGCCAGTGCTTGCCGTTGACGGCGCAGAAGAACCAGCCTTCGTTCGGATCCGCGATGATGTAGGTTCGCCCCGAGTCGCCGTAGCCGAATCGCTCCACGAGCCGGCCGGCCAACAGGACGCCCTCGCGAGCGGTCCTGGCCCGCAGAGCAACGAGCCGTCGCAGGTCCCAGTCGATGCCGCCGTCGCTCAATTCCGCGCGATCCTCCCGCGAGGGACAGTTGTCCGAGCAGACCGTCACGCCCCACTCGTTGACGTAACTGTCGGAGAACAGCATGCCGGGCATCTGTGCCCAGAAGCAGGCCCAGGTCTGCGGGACCTGTTCGAGCGAGCCGCCGGTCCGGAGTCTGAGCATGGCCCCCGCCGGGTACGTCTGCCGGGGCAGCTTGTGGTGATTGACGATCTGCGGAGCCCCATCATCTTCATTGTGCCCCACGAGGACGCAGCCGTCGGTCGAGGCGTTCTTGCCTGCGACGATCGAGAAGCACGCCAACCCCGGCACGTTTTGCGCAAGAATCAGAACCGCCGCAAACAGGAGGACGGTTTTCCGGGTCCCGGTCTTCGAACAAACTGGCGAGATATACGTATTCATGGTATGCACATCCTTAAGATGGCTCCGACGGCCTTGCGTGAAGGCCGTTCGGAGCCGTTTTTTTGGCGGGTTCGCCGCCACAACCACGCTGGTTGTCGGTGTCAAGCTGTCCCTCGGTGGAAGCCACCACAACGGCACAGGCGGCATCGCCCGTGATATTCACGACGGTCCGGCACATGTCCAGAAACCGATCCACACCCAGGATGATCCCGATCCCCTGCAGCGGAATCCCCACGCTGTTGAGCACGATCGCGAGCATGACCATGCCGGCGCCGGGAATGCCCGCCGTACCGATCGAGGCCAGCGTCGCGGTCAACACAATCGTCACGTTCTGCACGAGAGTCAGCTCGATTCCATAGACCTGCGCCAGGAACGCGGTGGCGACCCCTTGCAGCAAGGCCGTGCCGTCCATGTTGATCGTCGCCCCCAGCGGCAGAGTGAAGCTGCAGATGTGCAGCGGCACGCCGAGGTTCTTCTCCACACATTCCATCGAAACCGGCAGCGAGGCGTTGCTCGATGAGGAGCAGAACCCCACCAACTGCGCCGGCCGGAAACCCCGGAAGAAGTCCGTGACACTCGTTCTCGCGAGGATCCTGATGGCCGTTCCGTAGACGAGCACCATGTGAATCGTCAGTCCCAGCAGAACCACCAGACAGTAGCGCAGGAGCATCACGAGAATCCCGAATCCGAAATCCGCGACGACCGCGGCAATCAGCCCGAACACCGCATAGGGCGCCAGCTTCATGATCACGTGCACCATCTGCACGATGGTTTCGTCCAGGGCCCTGAAGAAACCGATCACGATCTGGCTGCGGTCCGGCGGAATCAGTGTCAGGCAGATCCCCATCAGCATTGCAAAGAAGATGATCTGGAGCATCTGGGCCTCGGCCAGAGCCTTAATCGGATTCGTCGGAATGATGTTCAGCAGGAGGTCCCCGATCGAAGGCTTCTCATCCGTCGCCTGCACGGGGAGAGCTTTCTGTGCGGCCGCGTCCCCGATCATCTTCTGCCGGGACTCCAGCGGAAGGCTCGAACCCGGACGGACCACGCCGGTCAGGAGCAGGCCGATCGTCACGGCGATGGCCGTGGTGCACATGTAGAAGGCGAGCGTCTTGGCCCCGATCCGGCCGAGCGTGCGGAGGTCCTTGAGACTGGCGGTGCCGACCACCAGCGACGCGAACACCAGCGGGACGACGACCATGCTGATGAGCCGGATGAAGGCGGTCCCGACGGGCTTGATCCAAACGCCCACGAACCCGGAAAACCCGAATCGGTTCGCGCTCAGCCCGAATGCGGCCCCCGCCGCCAGGGCAATGAGAATCTTCGTGTAGAGCTGTAGTTTCGCCAGCCGCATCGGATCTCCAGTCTGGGGACTCAAGGTTCGCCCAGATAATAACTGGATCTGTGCAAAATGGACATTGGGCCTGCTTTAGGAAGGACAAATCTCTCTCTTTGATTTTTCCTTGCTAAACCCTAACCGCTGTCCCTCCAAAGGCTTACATCCATTCTTCAAGGAAATCCGAGAGTGAGATTTCCTTGAAGAATACAGGCCCAATTTCCATTTTTTTGCCCAGATCCAGTCACTGGAAAGCCGGGACCGTCCGTCAAAGAGGATTGTTCACCGGGCTCGCTTCGACGCCGAGCAGGCTCGAACCAGGGCGCCGTAGATCGCGTCGCGATGGGCCCGGTCGGTCATGGCCTCCGGGTGCCACTGCACGAACAGTCCGAACCCCCCGTCGACTCGCTCCATCGCCTCGGCGACGCCGTCGTCGCTGCGGGCGATCACGCGGAGGTTCTTGCCCAGGCCGTCCACGGCCTGATGGTGATTCGACAGCACGGAGGCCTCCGTGCCGCCCAGAAGTCCGGCGAGCAAACTGCCCGGCTCGATCCGGACGCGATGGTACTTGCGATGGTCCACGGTCTTGCCGATCTCGGAGGGGATGTCCTGGATCATCGTCCCGCCGGAGACGACGTTGGTGAACTGCATGCCCAGGCAGACGCCGAGGACGGGTTTGCCCCCGGCCAGCCACCGTGCGATGAGCTTTCGCTCGAACTCGTACCGCTGGGGCGTCAGAGGTTCGACCGTCTCGTGCGGCTGCTCCCCATAGACCTGGGGCGGGATGTCGTCGCCGCCGATCAGGACGAGGCCGTCGAGCCGCTGGAGATACCAGTTCATGGTCTCCTCGCTGTCGATGGTCGGAAGGATGACGGGGACTCCGCCATTGTCCGTCACGGCCTGCACGTAGGAGAAAGGCACGCTCGTCTTGGCGGGCTCCTTGTCCTTGGCCGGCACATAGTCGCTCGTGATCCCGATCAGCGGACGCGACGACTGAGTCTGATGGCATCCGGCGCCCAGGCCCAGAACGACGAGGCAGGCAAACAAGACGACAGGACGTTGGGCGAGATGCTCGCGACTCATAGTCAATCCTTCCAAGGACCATCGAACCAGTGGGAACCACTCGCGTCAGATTACCGACGCAGGCCCTTTCTGTCCAGCCGACCGTCCGATTGGCGTGGATGCGGCCGTTCAAAGACTGCCGATTTTGCGGGATTCCCCTCGGTTGTCTTTCCCGCAATCCCGTGCTACTCTGTATCCGCCGGCGGGCACGGCCTGCCGGCGGTTGGACGTCCCTGGCAAGAAAGAGAAGAGCCTCCATGAAGAAGCTGCTGCACCTGTACTTCAAGACCTCTCTCGTCCTGCGAATCCTGGCCGGCTTCGTCGCCGGCTCTGTCGTTGGAGTCATCTTCTGGCACCTGTCCCAGGCGGGCGGCGACGGAACGCCGGGCTCGACGCTGGCCGAGAGGATCATCCCCCACGTCCTGCCCTTCGGACAGGTCTTCGTCCAGATGCTCAAGATGGTCGTCGTGCCGATCATCTTCTTCTCCCTGGTCGTCGGGGCCTCCAGCCTGCCGATCAGGCGGTTCGGGCACATCGGCCTGCGGGTCATCGCCTGGTACCTGGCGACCTCGCTGTTCGCGGCGGTCCTGGGCACGGGCCTGGCGCTGGCGGTCGATCCCGGCTCGGGGACCGACCTGGGCGCCTGGCAGAAGCTGGCTCAGCTCAAGATGGCCGAGGCGGGCAACGTCGCCGGGAGCGTCTCCGATCAGGGCACCCTTTCCCAGATCCTGCTGAACCTCTTCCGCAACCCGTTCGAGGCCCTGGCCGCGGGCAACTTCCTGCCCATCATCGTCTTCGCGATCCTCTTCGGACTGGCAATACGAGTTCTGATCGAGTCCGGCGATCCCGAGCGGGCCCGGCGTCTGGCGATGCTGGGCGACCTGCTCGAAGCCGCCCAGGAGACCATGTTCAAGATCGTGGACTGGATCCTGGAGTACTCGCCGATCGGCGTGTTCGCCCTGACGATCGTCAACTTCGGCCTCTACGGCCCCTCGATCGTCGGGCCCTACGTCAGCGTCACGCTCGGGGTGGTCCTGGGCATCCTGGCCATGATCTTCCTGGTGTACTCGGTCCTGCTCTGGGTGGTCGTCCGCCGCAATCCGCTGAAAGTCCTCAAGCAGATCCGCGAACCCATGATCATGGCGTTCATCACCCGCAGCAGCGCGGCGACGCTGCCGGTCTCGATCAAAACTGCCGAGGGCAGACTCGGGGTCCACAACGAGTTGGCGGGCTTCTCCCTGCCCCTGGGCGCCACGATCAACATGGACGGCGTCTGCGTCCACCTGCCCATCTTCGCCATCCTGGCGGCCAATATGTTCGGGATTCACCTCACGCTCGGCTCGCTGGTCGTGCTGGTCATCACGACCGTTCTGGCCTCCATCGGCGCCGGCGGCGTCCCCGGCGGCAGCTTGATGCTGCTGTTCATCATCCTGGAGAACCTGGGGCTCAGTGCCGACCAGATCGCGCAGGTCGTGGCCCTGGCCCTGGGCATCAACCCGATCCTGGACATGTTCGAAACAATGAACAACGTCACAGGAGATCTCGTTTGTACCTACGCCGTTGCGAGCAATCAGGGCCTGGTCGACACCCCTGCGGGCAAGTAGGGCCCGGGCCGCCCCCCTCCCGGAGGGGAGAACCCAATGCGCGATCCGCCCCTGGGAAGCCCGCCCAATTCGCCAAAAAGGGTTGAATCCCGGCTGCAAAACGGGTACCATCCTGGGGATTGGAGTCATTTATGGTTGAGCCAGCCCAGATGAGCGGCGGTCCCGACAGCAATGTCGACAGGGCCGTGGCCGACTATGTCAACCGACTGAGCGACGAACACAAGATGCTCGTCGCGCTCAAGTCCCAGTTGTACGGCGGCTCGTGGGACCCCATGGTCGACGATCTGCGCAATCGTCTGGCCGGCAAGCCGTATATCTTCAAGCTGGTTCATCGGATCCAGGACGACATTGAACGCATCGAGGAGATGCGGAAGTTCGAGGACGAGCACAAGGTGGACCTGGCCGATTTTGTGGAATTGTCCTGACGAGGTGTCCGGCGAGAACCGGGCGCATGGAGAGCCAGGGTGGATGAGTACCCCGGGTTTCGATCCGGGGCGGGAGGAGCGTTTCTTGCGTCTGAACTTTTACGAGGATTGGGATATGCGAATCACGCTGCGCCGAAGAGCCATGATCGTTCTGGCCGTCAGTTGTCTGGCAAGTGGGTGGATGTCGCAGGTCGCACAGGCCGTGGGGAAGAAGAAGGCCCCTGCGCCGCCTGTCGTGAAAGCCTCCGACTGGCTGGTGAGCCCCGAGCTGCTCGATCACGCCCGTCTCAAGATCGTCTGGCAGGCGATGCTGCCGATCAGGCCGGGCGAAGGGTACGACACGATCGCCCTCCTGGGCGACCGCCTGCTTATCCGGTCGGACCGCAATTACATGTGGTCGCTCGACGCGGCCAAGGGCACGGTGGCGTTCAGCCGCTCCATGGCGTTGGAGAACATCCCGGTGGTCGGGCTGATCGGCTATGGGGACAGCCTCATCTCGGTCGTAGGCAACCGACTGGCCGAGTACAACACTGCCACCGGCGCCGAGCAGCGGGTTCTCGATCCGGGGCTGGGCATCGTGGGAATGCCGGCCCGCAACAGCCAGTTCTTCTACTTGGCGGCGGCCGACCGCCGGCTCCATGCCTTTCGCGCCAACGACATGGTGCGGGTCTTCCAGGCCGCGGCGGAAAACGACTCTCTGATCACCACCGTGCTGGCGGACGAGAACATGGTGATCTTCGGGACCAGCGAGGGCGACGTCATGGCAATCGCGGCCGACGCTCCCAGGAAGCTCTGGGAGTTCAAGGCCCCTGAGGCGGTGGCCGGATCGATCGTTCGCGACGGCGACTCGCTCTATTTCGCCTGCAAGGACACGAACGTCTATCGGCTGGACATGACGGAGTCGTCGCAGCCCCGGATGGCGTGGAAGTTCCAGACCGAGGCCGTGCTGACGGGGTCGCCTCTGGTGACGGACGGCTACGTGTATCAATACGCTCCGGGCCGGAGCCTCACCGCGATCAATAAGCAGACCGGGCAGGCCGCCTGGTCGCTGGCCGAGGGGCTGGACCTGTTGGCCGAAGGCGGGGGCAAGGCCTACGTCATCACCAGGGTCCGCACCCTGGCCGTGATGGACAACGCCACGGGCAAGAGGCTATACTCGGTGAACTGCGCCGCCGTGACCGGGCACGCGTCGAACACCAAGAGCGCCCGGATCTACGTGATGGATGAGCACGGGCGCGTCGCGTGCCTTGAGCCGATTCAGTGAGAAAGAACAGGGAGG
>JAAYVJ010000473.1 GCA_012517265.1 Planctomycetota bacterium
CTTCTACTACACAGGCAAGTTCCGGATGCCCGCCGACGATCGCAGCAAGTCCTGGTGGGTGCAGGCCGAGGTGATCGTCAGCGCCTTGCGGATGTACCGCCAGACGAACGACCCACGGTACCTGGCGATCTTTGAAAGTACGTTCGATTTCGTCGAGACCAACCTTGTCGACTGGCAGGTCGGCGAATGGCATTCGACCGTGACCGCGCAAGGCGTCGCCCAGGGCGACAAGGCCAACGCCTGGAAGGCCGGCTACCACAACGGCCGCTCCATGATCGAGTGCATCGAAATCCTCAAGGCATGGAAGAGCCAATAGGAAGGAGCGGAGAACGATGGCAGAACTGAAAGAGCGGATCCTTCAAATCCTCCAGCAACCGCAAATGGCGAGTCTGGCGACGATCGGCCCGGACGATCCGAACTACGGCGTCCTCGAGATCAAGCCGTACTGCATCGAATGCGTCGCTCCCCCGTCGCACAAGCCGGAAATCTGGACGGCGAAGCAACTTCGTCTTGCGTCTCGACATCGGCTGTGGTAGACTGTTGCTATGAAGGTCTTCATCAGCTATGTCAATGATGACAGGGAGCTTGCGAGAAAACTCAGTCGGTCGCTGGAAGCCGTTGGCTTCGAGGTCTGGCTGGATGAGAACAACATTCTGCCTGGCGACAACTGGGCGGAAAAGGTTTCGCAAGCTCTGAGAGACTCGGAGGCGATGGTAGTCCTGGTGAGCCCTGCCGCGATGGAATCGAAGTGGGTTCGTAGCGAGATCGAGTTCGCGCTGGGCGCCAAGGAATATCGAGGAAGGCTCGTGCCCGTGTTTGTTGGGCCGCGCAACAGCATCCCGCAAGACAAATTGCCCTGGATTCTTCGTCGTCTCAAAGGCATCGAGTGGACGGATCAAGCGGAAGAAGAACGCCTGCGAGAGGTTGCCGAGGTTCTTGCCGCCACGAACTGACAGAAGCGGAAGGTTGAAAAGCCCCATGGTTCCCAGCGAGATCTTCCTGTCGCACGCGTCCAAAGACAAAGAACTCGCAGAGACACTGGCCCAAGTCCTCAGAACACACGGTCTTCCTGTGTGGTTCAGCAGAACGAACATCCGGGGAGCGCAGCAATGGCATGATGAGATTGGGGCTGCCCTGAGGCGATGCGACTGGTTCGTGATTGTGCTTTCCCGTCATGCCGTGAATTCCATGTGGGTCAAGAGAGAACTCCTCTTCGCTTTGCAGCAGAACCACTTTGAAAACAGGATTGTCCCCCTTCTCGTGGAGTCCTGCGACTACGAGAAGCTGTCTTGGACGCTATCGCTTTCGCAATTCGTCGACTTCACCACTTCGTTTGACGATGGATGCCGAGCATTGCTCCGCATCTGGGGGATCGGTTTCGACCCCACGATGAAATCGCCTGCGTGACAACGCGGTGCCCGAAGTGGGTCGTCGCCATCCGGATGCGTCCGGTTTCCTCCGATAGATCATCCCTGACCGGTGAGTCGTTTGCGGTAGAGGCGGGTCTGGAGGGCGTTCTGCCAGGCGGTCCAGTTCGCTTCGCTGGTCTCGGCGTCGATGGCGCTGGTCACCTGGTCCATCTTGGCGTCGAGATCGTCGATGTAGTAGACCATGAACGCCTCGGCGGTCGCCGGCAGCTTGGGCGATCCGAACTCGTACTCGCCGTGGTGAGAGAGGATGATGTGCCCCAGGGCGTCGACGATCTCGGCGTCGATCTTGGTGCCCGCGGCGCGGAGGGCGTCGGCCTTGCGGTGGATCATCAACAGGCTCTTGCTGATGTGACCGATGAGCTGGCCGGAATCGGTATAGGAGAAGGCCATGTCGTAGGCGAGTTCCTCGGTTTTGCCCATGTCGTGGAGGAAAATGCCGGCCAGCACCAGGTCCGCCTGGACCTTGGGATACAAAGGCAGAATCGCCTTGGCGACCGAGAGCATGCCATGCGTGTGCTCCAGGAGACCGCCGATGCAGTCGTGGTGCATCTTCATGCCGCCCGGCGCGGAGCAGAAGGCCTTCATCAGGTCCTTGTCCGCCAGGAAGGACTTGACCAGAGCCACGATCTGTGGATGCTTGATCGCACCGACCATCTCCTGAACTTCTTTGAACATCTTGTCGGGGTCTTTGGTCGTTCTGGCCAGGAAGTTCTCGACGTTCACCTTGCTCGGGTCGATGGCTGCGATCGTGTTGACCACGATCTGCAGATTGTTCTGGTACAGCTCGCTGCGACCCGTGATGTGGACGAAACCGGGCTTGGGAATGGACTTGTAGACCACTTCCGACGCTTGCCACATCCGCCCGTTCAACTGGCCGGTGCGGTCGCACAGGAACATCGCGATGTACAGGTCGCCGCGGGAAGTGCTGCGGAGGATCGGCTCGCGGACGACGTAGATGTCGTTGATCGTCTCACCCGCGGCGATCTGATTGATGAATTTGTGAGTGTGGGTCTGCGTCGTCTGCGCCATTCGGGGCCCCCGTATCTCAGTAAGGTGCGATGTGCACCGTTGCCATCTCAAGCATTCCGCGGCGTGCCTGGCACGCCGTACGTCTTCTGTTCATTGGGGCCCCATCTTAGTGGCGGCCCATCCATCTCGCAAGGGACCGCCGGCCGGATTGCTAAAAAAGACCGAGACGCACTATTGCGTGCAATCGATCAACTCCCAGCGCAGGCGAGGATATCCATTGCCCCCGCAGAGGGTCCAGACGTTCCGAAAATCCCAATCGACGAAGGTCGCCTGCTGGGCCATCTGCTCGGCCGTGACGGGCGTCCCTGCTCCGCTGGTCGCGTCGCCGTCAGGTGAATCCAGGAAATAGCAGCTCGTCGCCGTTGCGTGTTCGGAGCTGCGTCCCAACAAGGCCCCGAGGAACGAGCCGCTGCCGCCTGAGACGCTCCCGGCTGCGTAACAATTGGCGATCGTGCCCATGTAATCGTAGCCGATCAGGCCGCCGATCTGGCTGCCGGCTCCGGAGGCTCGCATCTCGACGACGGTGTAGCAATCCTCGATGACGCCCAGGCGATTGACCCCGATCAGGCCGCCCAGGTTGCGACAGCTCTCGCCGCTCACAATTCTCCCGTTGACGTGGCAGCGGAGC
>JAAYVJ010000474.1 GCA_012517265.1 Planctomycetota bacterium
CTCGTCTCAAGAGCGTGGCAGTCTTGACCACGACAGCAATTGGGACAGCGTATACGGAAGAGCTGAACGCTGCCATCGGGAGCTAGCCGGCGTTGCCGTGGCTCCCCATCCGAGCCACCACTTCTGTCCACCTTTGGCCACGTCTCACCTCAGGACAAACAGAAGCGACAGCATCATGACCACGCTGACGCCGATGAAGCCGTAGGCGATTCGATAGACCTTGCGATGCCCCGCCGGCAGAGCTTTCGATCCGAAGGTGAAGAACTTCCTCTGCCTGTACAACGGCAATCGGGCGATGAAGAGAAGGATGACGCCGATGACAGCCAGTATGAGCGAGACCCAGACGAACGTCGGATCGCCCTGCCTCGTCCCCCGAACGAACCGCAGGAGAAACGCCACCACCAGGAGACTCACGATCGGAACCGACTGCCAACTGAGGAACAACGCCCAGTCCCTGGGCCAACACCGATCAGATTTGTTCGCGTTCATCGTTCTCTCCCTCAACTCGCCATTCGATCGCCCTGCACACGGGACGCGGTCATGTTCTCCTTCGCCCGCTGCCCATATGGTAGCACACCCCGGTGCAGACTGCAACCTGCATGGTGCGGCGTGACCCGCTTGTAGCGTGCCCGTCAGGGCATATCGGGATCAGTTTGAACTTCGAAGTGCCAAGCAAGAAAAGAGAGCCATCGAGTCTTCGCCTCTCCGACTTCACACTTCGAACTTCACACTTCCAACTTCCCCCGATAACGCCTTACGTCGTCACTACGAACGAGGGGGATCGAGGTCGCGGAGAGATGGGCGGGTCAGTCGCGTTTCTTCGTGAGGAAGGCGTAGCCCAGGAGGGCCAGGAGGAGGATCGCAGAGGCGTGTTCCACCACCGGCGGGAGCATCGCGTGGGCGTGGGACATCGCGTGGTGGACGTGGGTCTGGGTGACGATGGCGTCCAGGATCAGGCCACTAGCGAGGGCACAGACCGCCACGGTCGCGAGGTACAAAATCGCGGTCCGGCGGCCCAGCGTATTCCAGATCGTGGTCAGGCCCGCCGCGTTCGTGGCCGGGCCGGTCATCAGGAAGACCAACGCCGCGCCGGGACTCAAGCCCGCGCCCATCAGCGCCGCCGCCACCGGCACCGACGCCGAGGCGCAGACGTAGATCGGGATGCCGACCGCCATCATGACCAGCATGGCGGGCAGGCCCTTGCCCAGATGCTCCGCAAAGAAATCGTCCGGCACGAACGCCGCGATCACCGCCGCAATCGCCAGGCCCAGGAGCAGCGACTTGCCGATATTCCGCGGCATCTGGATGAAGCCGTGTTTCATGCCTTCGATGAACTTCTGTTGGATCGTGGCAGTCGCGGCGGAATTCTGCGTCCCGGCCGCCGGGGCGTTTTGTTGCCCTGCCGCCTCCGGACCTGGGCCTGTAGTCTCAGGATCGAATAGGTTCACGAGCATTCCGCCTGCGAGACCCGTCACGAAGGCCGCAATCGGTCGAAAGATCGCGAACACAGGGCCCAGCAGGCTGTACGTCACGACGA
>JAAYVJ010000060.1 GCA_012517265.1 Planctomycetota bacterium
GCTCGCGCTGGCTCCGCAAGGATGGGGACAGTATCAGAGCGACGGATTCTACGTCGTCGGCGGTTCGGATTCCAAGAAGGACTGGCCGTACGCGCACCCCGGTCCGTCGGACGCATGGGCAGGCGCGCGAAGTCACACCTTCGTGGTGCTCTTCGGGCTCGCCGCCGCACCGAGCGCCGGCGAGTGCCGCCTCGCTGTCCATTTGCTCGACACCCACAGCGCCGGCCCGCCCACGGTGCAAATCGAGATCAACGACAAATCGTTCGAACGGTCCCTGCCAGCCGGGGCGGGCGACGCCTCGATCAACGGCGAGCCGGGCAAGGGCGCCAAGAGAACGTTTGAGATCGCTTTCCCCGCCGGAACTCTCAAGGCCGGGGACAACGAGATCCGCGTCACAACCATCAAGGGCAGTTGGATGCTCTATGACTCTGTGGAGATGATCGCCCCCGCCGGTTTGGCTCTGGCCGAGGTTCGATCGCGCACGCTCATCGAACAGGCTCGGCCCATGCGGGCTCTGATGGAACAAGGCGGCCGGACGTTTCAGCCGGTCACCGTTGCCCTGCGGCACTTCGGTGAGGAGGCCGATGGCGAAGTGCGACTGGGCAATGGACAGGCGGTCCCCTTGCGGCTCACCAAGGGCTGGCAACAGGTGGAACTCCTGGCGGCCGACGTCCAGGATGAGACGACACAGACCGTCACGGTCGCCATCGACGGCAAGACTGTCGCGTCGCGAGACATCGTTCTCAAACCCGTGAAAAAGCTGACCGTCTATATCACGCCGCACTCGCACACCGACATCGGCTACACCGAGATCCAGACCGCCATCGAGGCCAAACAGGTGCAGAACCTCGTGGACGGCATTGCCGCGGCCAAACGGACCGCGGACTATCCCGAGGGCGCCCGTTTCGTCTGGAACGTGGAGGTCCTCTGGGCGGCGGACCTGTATCTGCGGCGGCTCGACGACCAGCGACGAGCAGACTTCCTCGATGCCGTCCGCAAAGGACAGGTCGTGCTCAACGGCATGTACCTCAACGAGTTGACGGGTCTGTGTCGCCCGGAGGAACTGGTTCGCCTGTTCAAATACTCGACCGAACTGGCCGCGAAGACCGGCGTGCCGATCGACTCGGCGATGATCTCCGACGTCCCCGGCTACACCTGGGGCACCGTCACCGCGATGGCCCAGGCAGGGATTCGCTACTTCTCCGTCGCGCCGAACTACTTCGACCGCATCGGCACCATTCTGCGCGAATGGGAGAACAAGCCCTTCTACTGGGTAGGGCCCGACGGCCGTTCCAAGGTCCTCGTCTGGATCCCCTTCTGGGGCTACGCCATGTCGCACCGCTACGGGACGATGTCGGCCAAGCTCGTCGAGGACTTCTCCGATGGCCTGGAGAAACGCAAGTACCCCTTCGACATCGCCTATGTGCGATGGAGCGGCCATGGCGACAACGCGGTGCCCGACCCGGCCATCTGCGAGTTCGTCCGGGACTGGAACGCGAAATACGCATGGCCGCGATTCGTCATCTGCGGCACGAGTGAGGCCTTCCGCGCGTTCGAGCAGCGATACGGGGCGCAACTGCCCCTCGTCCGGGGCGACTGGACGCCCTACTGGGAAGACGGCGCGGGCTCCTCCGCCCTCGAAACCGCGATGAACCGCGCCAGTTCGGACCGGCTCGCACAAGCGGAGGCCCTCTTTGCGATGCTCAAGCCAGCCGGGTATCCCAGAGCCGCCTTCGAGGACGCCTGGAACAGCGTGCTGCTGTACTCCGAACACACCTGGGGGGCCTGGTGCAGCGTCAGCGAGCCGCAGAGAAAAGAAACGCTGGAACAATGGGAGATCAAGCGTGGCTATGCGGAATCGGCGGACAAGCAGTCTCGCGATCTCTTGACCGCGTCCCTCGCCAGAAGCGATGCCGACGCGCAGAAGCCCAACGCAATCGACGTATTCAACACGCTCTCCTGGCCTCGCACGGAACTGGCGACCATACCGAAATCGCTCTCCACCGGCGGGGACCGCGTCAAGGACGACAAGGGCAAGCTGGTCCCGTCGCAACGGCTCGTCTCCGGCGAACTCGTCTTTCTTGCGAAAGATGTCCCGCCTTTCACGTCGCGGCGTTACACCATCGTCGCAGGCGCCGCACACACGAATGGCAGAGCGGTTGCGCAAGGCCCGACGCTCGACAGCGGCGCCGTTCGCCTGCGGGTGGATGACAAGACCGGCGGGATCGTCGAACTGACCGCCAGGGGCCTGGCCGGCAACTTCGCCGACACCAGCAAGGGCGAAGCCCTGAACGACTATCTGTACCTGATCGGAGACGACATGAAGGACCTCCGCCGCAACGACGCCGTGACGATTCGCACGGGAGAGGCAGGGCCTCTGGTCGCCTCTCTGGTGATCGAATCCCCGGCCCCCGGCTGCCGCAAGCTCGTGCGCGAGCTGAGGGTCGTCGCCGGGCTCGATTCCGTCGAGATCATCAACGCGGTCGACAAGGAGCGGTTGAAGGCCAAGAGCTACCACGCCAAGGAAGGCAAGGAGAGCGTCAACTTCGCGTTCCCTTTCGCAGTGCCCGACGGCGAGATGCTCCTGGATATCCCCCTGGGCGTGATGCGTCCGGAGGCCGACCAGATGCCCAGCGCGTGCAAGAACTGGTTCACGGTGGGTCGCTGGGCCGACGTCTCGAATGCGGATCGCGGCGTGACCTGGGTGACGCTCGACGCCCCGCTGCTCCAGGTGGGCGGAATCACCGCCACCCTGCTGAACTCGCAGACCGATCCGAACGTCTGGCGTGCCCACGTCGAGCCGACGCAGGCTCTCTACTGCTGGGCGATGAACAATCACTGGGGCACCAATTATCGCGCTTACCAGGAGGGCCCGACCGTGTTCCGATTCGTCCTGCGGCCGCATCGCAAGGCGGACATCGGCGAGGCGTCCCGCTTCGCCACGGGCTTGAGCCAACCCCTGCTCGTCGCGCCGGCCATGGGCAAGAAGCCCGCAAGCAAGCCACTGCTGACGGTCGAGCCCGCTGATGTCCTCGTGACCTCGCTGAAACCCGGCGACGACGGACGGGCGTTGATCGTGCGTCTGTTCGGCGCCTCGGGTCAGGATCGTTCCGCCCGATTGCAGTGGAGCGGCCGCAAGCCCGTCGCGACGTTCCTGAGCGACGCAAGCGAACAGAAGAGCAAACCCGTCTCCGGGCCGATCGATGTCCCGGCCTGCGGCCTCGTCACCCTCCGTGTGGAGTTCAAGCCATGAGCCGACTTCTCGGATCGATGCTGTTGTCAGTCATGGCTCTGCCCGCCGCCGCGTCGGCTGAAGTCCGGGAGGTCATCGTCACATTCAAGA
>JAAYVJ010000475.1 GCA_012517265.1 Planctomycetota bacterium
CCGCGTCCCCGAGAAGACCCTGCCGTACCCGTGGGAGTCCTGCATCATCGCCGGCGGCGGGTGGGCCTGGGTGCACAACGCGAAATACAACTCGCCGACGAACGTGATCGGCACGCTGGTCGACATCGTCTCCAAGGGGGGAAACCTCCTGCTGAACATCGGGCCCGACCCGAACGGCCTGTGGGACCCCGGCGCCTACGCGCTGCTGGATGCAATCGGCGACTGGATGGCGGTCAACAGCGAGGCCATCTACGCGACCAAGCCGATCGAGCCGTACAAGGAGGGTCGCGTCTGTCTGACTCAGAAGAAGGACGGCACGGTCTACGCCATCCATCTGGCCGAAGAAGGCCAAACGCGTCCCCCGGCCGAGATCGCCCTCTCGACGCTGCAACCGGGCGACAACGCCGAAGTGGTCATGCTGGGCGCCAAGACAAAACTGGCCTGGGAGAAAGCCGGAGACGGCTTTCGCGTGACGATCCCTGCGGCACTGCGGGACAATCCCCCGTGCCGGCATGCCTGGGTCATTCGCGTGTCTTCTCTGAAGAAGTGACGGCGTCGCTCTCGCCGACCAGAGCCTGATCGAGAGCGTCGAGCAACTCGCCCTGGTAGTCGTCGCTGTATTCCCAGAACATGACGCCGCCAAGCCCTTGCTCCTTGAGATACCGCACCTTGGCGGCCATGGATCGGGCGTTCTCATAGGAGATGAACGTCGCCTCTTCGGGATTCCACAGATAGGGGGCCTGGGCCGCCTCGTCCCAATGCTGTTGATAGGCGCTGTCACGCAGGCATGGGACGATCTGACGGTAGAAGACGATCTCGCCGACGGACTCGGCCTCCTGGAACAGGCCGTGGTTCTGGCCGCTCTTGACCCCGGTCCATTTCCTGCCGTAGAAGGGGATCCCCAGGTTGATCTTACGCAATGGAACGCCTGCCTTGACGTGAAGATCGACCGCGTTGACGATGCTGTTCTTGTCCCGATCGGGCGACGAGGACGACCGAAAGTTGCTGTGATGTCCCGTGCGATGGTCGCCGCCGTGATAGAAGTCGTACGTCATGATGTTCAGGAAGTCGAGATAGCGTTGAAGCTCGCCCAACTCGGTATTGTCGACGTAGTGACGACTCGAACCGGTCGCGATCGTCAGCAGGTAGTGTCTGCGGGGTTTCTCGCGGGCGGATAATCGGTTCAGTTCTTTCCGGACGGCCTGGAGCAAGAGCGTGAAGTTGCGGACGTCCTCGGGGCGGTAGGTATTGCCGGCCCCGGGATGGTTCGGATACTCCCAGTCGAGGTCGATGCCGTCGATGTCGTAGGCGTCCACGAAGTCGGCCGCACTGACGGCGAACTTGCGGCGGGATTCCGCGGTCAACGCCGCGTCGGAGAAACCGCCCGACCAGGTCCAGCCGCCCACCGAGACCAGCACCTTGAGGTCGGGATTGATCCTCTTGAGGGCATTCAGCTTGGCGATGTCGTCCTTGTTCAACGGGGTGTTGTCGATGCTGGCGTCGAAGTGCACCCGGCCGTCGACGACATTGACGAAAGCGTAGTTGATGTGGGTGATCTTGTCGGCCCGGATCGTGGAGAAATCGAAGTTGCGGTAACCGGCGACGTAGGCGACCACGTTGTATTTCTTCGGCGACGGCGCTCCCAGACTCCGGCAACCCATCGACAGAATCAGCGCGGCCGCCAGGGCCATTCCAACGACTGAGATCCGAGTTTGATTGTGTTGTCTCATCGGACGATCTCCCATTCCAAACGCGTGCCGTTTCTATCGGGGTCCCATTCGCATGGATTTGCATCGCGGGTTGGCGAGATTCTTCTCGATCAGTTCGCAACGCTGCTGCACGCACTTGAAGGCCCGGCCTCCGTCGGGCGGCGTGTGGAGCACGTAATCCAGCAGTCGGTCGATCGTGCTGGTCACGACGTGGACGCGCGTGTCGGAGGAGCCGTAGTAGATGAACACGTCGCCGTTCTCGCGGGCGATCCAGCCGTTGGTGAACAACACGTCGGAGACGTCGCCGACGCGTTCCATTCCTCGCGGCGCCATGAAGTAGCCGGCCGGTTTGTGCGTGATCCGCCAGGGTTCGTGAAGATCGGTGAGGAACATGTACAGCACGTACCGCAGCCCGTCGGCGTTTTCCCATACCCCGTGGGCGAGGTGCAACCATCCCTTGTCCGTCTTCAGGGGCGACGGGCCCTGGCCGTTTTTGCCTTCGACGATGGTGTGGTACCGACAGGGGTCGATGATCACCGACTCGTCTTCGATGACGGCGTGCGTCACGTCGTCGCAGAGTGCCCAGCCGATGCCGGTGCTGCATCCGGCGGCTTTGAACTCGCGCATCGGACGCGTGTAGAAGGCGTACTTGCCGTCGAAGAACTCGGGGTGCAGGACGTAGTTTCGCTGCTGCGCCGACGGCGTCTGCAAGTCCGGCAGCCGTTCCCACGTCTTCAGATCCCTCGTGCGGGCGATTCCCGCCTTGGCCAACGCGGCCAGCGGATTGTCCGGCTGGGCCGGGTCGTGACGCTCCGCGCAGAACGTCCCGTAGATCCAGCCGTCCTGGTGACGCGTGAGCCGGATGTCGTACACGTTCATCTCCTGCTCGCAGGCCTCCGGCATCACGATCGGACGGTCCCAGAATCGGAAGTGATCGACCCCGTTGTCGCTCTCGCTGACGGCAAAGAACGACTTGCGGTGATAGCCTTCGATTCTCGCCACGACGCAGCATTTGCCTCCCCATTCGATCGCGCCGGCGTTGAAGACGCTGTTGACGCCGATCCGCTCCATCAGATGAGGGTTCGCGACCGGATCGAAATCATATCGCCAGAACAGAGGCGTGTGATCCGCGGTGAGCACCGGATGCACATACCGGTCGAACACGCCGTTGCCCGGCGTCTGCTTCTCGTTCTTTCGGGCGAGCAGGGCCTCGTGGGCGTCCACGAGTTCCTTGCATCGCGTGTCAAAAGCCTGCAAATCCATGGCAGCGTCTCTCCTCATAGGACCCCGTCGACCGGATCACCGCGTTGTCGGTTCGCCGGGCGGCAGATGGTCGTACCAGCTCTTCTTCAACACAACGCTCGTCACGGCGAGCACGGCCAGGGCAATGACGACGCCCTGGGACTCCCGAATGACCAGGCAGATCGGCAGAACCACGAGGGTTGTCTGCCAGATGGTGCCGACGACGATGTTGAACACGTCCCGTCCGAAGTCACGGTTGGGCCGGAAACTCGGGTCTTCCGCTATGACTTTCTCGCGGATCGGGCCCCAGAAGCCCCAGGGGCGGACCGTGCGGTAGAAACTCTTGAGTACCTCGTCGTCCTCGGGTTTGCTCAGCAGCGTTCCCAGCAGGCACCCCACGACGGACAGGACGAAGATCGGCGGGAAGGTGTACAGGGCGTTGGTCCCCGGCCACAACCGCTGAACCACCGACGGGACGAACAGGGCGCCGACGATGCCGGTGATCAGGCCCCAGAAGAAGCCGTACCCGTTGAAACGCCACCAGTGCCATCGCAAGACGTTCGCCGCGACGTAGCCGCCGTACAGGCCTCCAACGATCCACATCGTGACGCCTAGGATGTTCTCGGCCTGGTACCCGAACAGGATGCCGACGCCCACGACCAGAACCGAAACCACATAGCTCATGCGCACCTGGACCTTGTTGGATGCGTTGGGATTGAGGAACCGCTTGTAGATGTCGTTGACCACGTAGGCCGGACCCGCGTTGACGGTCGCGGCGAACGTCGACATGAACGCCGCCAGCAGTCCGGCCAGGAGCAGTCCGGTCAGGCCGGTGGGAATGACCGTGTTCTGAATTACGATGGGCAGGATCTTCTCAAAATCCGGTTTGTCGCCGGCCTGCACCGCGGCGCTCCACATCTGAACCAGTGTTTCCCGGAGAGGGACCAGGGCCAGAACGGTCAGACCCGCGATCAGCATGTAACGGGGGAAGTAGAGCACGACGTTGACGGTCGCGCTCATGAGCGAAGCTTCACGCTGATTGCGCGTGGCCAGGACCCGCTGCATATCGTAGTTCGGCGAGGGGCCGGCCATGCTGGCCAGAACGCCTTTGCAAACCATCAAGCCGAAGAAGATCGAGAAGAGGGACATGCCGTCTTCTGCCATCTTGACCTGGATCATCTCGAATGGGCCGGTCCACTTCATGTTCATGGTCCATCCGAACCACAGGCTGCGCCACCCCTCGGGGACCACCGCGTCGATGGCTTCCGGACTGACGGTGGCGATGGCGATGATCCCGACGGTGATCGAGACGACCGTCATGAGGGAGAACTGGAGCAGTTCCGTCAGGACCACGCTGCGCATGCCGCCTTTGACCACGTAGATGGACGTGACCGAGAGGATGATGAGGGCGTACGTATTGGGACTCAGATCCCAGGGCAGCATGATCTGGGCGAACTTCCCGATCCCCTTGAACTCATACGCGACGAAGCCGACGACTGTGATCAACGCGAAGACGACCACGCTGATATGGGCCAGGTTGGCGCCCCGGCCGCGGCCGAAACGAGTCTGGATCCATTCGGCCCCGGTCAGAACGTTGGAACGCCGCAGCCACGTGGCCAGGTACATCATCAGGAAGATCTGGTTGAACGTGGGCCAGACCCAGGGGAACCAGACGCTCTTGAGACCGTAGGCGAAGCACCAATAGACCAGCAGCATCGTCCCGGTAATGTCGAACTGCCCGGAGGCGTTCGAGATGCCCAAGATGTACCAGGGAATGGTCTTGCCGCCCAGGAAGTAGGAGTCGAGGTCTCGGGATGCCCGTTTCGACACCCACAGGCCCAGCAGAATCGTGGCGCCCAGATATGCGGCGATGATGCACAAGTCCAGAACAGGTAAGTCCATGTCAGTCGCGCCTTCCAAGTCGAGACCATGTATCGGTATCCGAAATCCAGAAGCACGCAGATCTTACAGCCTGATCGCGCAAGAGACAAGGAGGGACTGCACCGTATTCGTCTTTCACGCGTTCGCGCCGAGGCCGGTTGTGGTATAATGGACCTGTCATCGCGGCGGAGAGCCTCCGGGGCGGCCCGATGCAACGGCATCAGATAGCAAGAGCAGTGTGAGGATGGGAATCGGCAATGGTTGCGTCTAGATGGATGGCGTGTTCGATACTGTGCGCGCAGATGCTCTGTGGCTTGCTCCATGGGCAGGAGAGCCTCGTCGTCATCAACGAGATTCATTACGATCCCGACCTCAACTACGAACGGGTCGAGTTCGTCGAACTCCATAATCCCGGCCCGATCGACGTGGACCTGGCGGGCTGGCACTTCGACGAGGGCATCTCCTTCACATTTGACGCCGGCGCCAGACTGCCCGCCGGCGGCTATGTCGTCGTGGCCCAGGACCCCGGTCAGGTTCTGACCAAGTGGAGCGCGGGATCGCCCAGGCTGACGCCGGCCGCGCTGTTTGGTCGCTTCGGGGGCAAGCTCAACAATGAGGGCGAGAAGCTGGTCCTTCGCGACGCGACGGGCACCGTTGCCGACGAGGTGGAATACCGGCTCGGCTTTCCGTGGCCGACCACAGGCGATTCCGTTCCGGACAACGTCCCCGGCAGCTCACACTCCATTCAGTTGGTGAATCCGCAGCTCGACAACGACCTTGGGGGCAGTTGGCGTTCCGCGTCGCCCACGCCGGGCGCCCGGAACGCCGCGGTGTTCGCCGCGAATACGCCTCCTCACATCCGGCAGGTCGAACACACGCCCCGGGCACCGAAGTCGGGCGAGATCGTCACGATCACCGCCAAGATCACGGACTCGGACGGGGTCGGCGCCGCGACGCTGATGTACCAGATCTCGGACCCCGGATCGTACATTCCCATGACGCTTCCCAACTACCCTTCGAGCAATCCGGCTACCGTCCCGAACCCGGCTTACGAGAGGAACTGGGAGATGCGTCAGATGCGTGACGACGGGACCGCGGGGGACGAGGTCGCGGGCGACGACATCTACACAGTCCAACTGCCCTCTGTGCTGCAACGACACCGCCGGTTGGTGCGATATCGCCTGCTTGTCATCGACGGCTCGGGCAACTCTCTCCAGGCGCCTTATGCGGATGATCCGCAGCCAAACTTCGCGTACTTCGTCTACGACGGCGTCCCCGCCTGGAGCGGCGCGATTCAGCCGGGCAGTTCGGACCCGAGCCGGGGCGAAGTCGTCACGTACAGCGAAGACCTGATGCGCTCGCTGCCGGTCTACCACCTGATATCCAGGGCGACGGATATCCAGAGCTGTCTCTTCAACGGCAGCTATGACAACACCGCGTACTACTTCTCGGGCACCCTGGTCTACGACGGCGAGGTCTACGACGGCATCCACTACCGCGTCCGCGGACAGGCCTCCACCTTCCAGACCGGCAAGAACAAGCTCAAGATCGATTTCAATCGGGGCCACTACTTCCAGGCGCGTGACGACTACGGCCGCAAGTACCGGGAGAAATGGGACAAGATGAACGTCGGGACGGGCGTGTGCCCGTGGTGGCAGTATCCGCACCCCGGCGGCTGGGACGTGGGCACGCAGGGGATGGTGATGAACGAAGCCCTGGCGTTTCGTCTCTACAACATGGCCGGTGTGCCGAGCTGCAACACCAATTACTTCCAGCTCCGGATCATCGACGCCGCGGCGGAGGCGGAACCGGGCAATCAGTACGAGGGAGATTTCTGGGGTCTGTATTTCGCCATCGAGCATCCCGACGGCGCCTTCCTCGACGAGCACGGCCTGCCCGACGGCAACGTCTATCGCATGGACGGCGGCGCCAACGCCACGCACCAGGGACCGACGCGCGTCGCCGACGGGTCGGATGTGTCGAGCTTCACGAACGGAATGAGCAGCAGCGCCAGTCCGAGCTGGTGGGCGCAGAACGTCAACCTGGACAACTATTACAGCTCCAAGGCGATCGGCGTGGCGATCAACGATTCCGACCGGCGCCCCGGATCCAACTGCATCTACTACTGCAATTCGCAAACGAATCAGTGGTGGGTGCTGCCGTGGGATTTGGACCTGACTTTCGAATGGGGCACGCACTACACGGATTGGGAGCATTTCCGCTATGCGCTGGTCTATCCGCAGTACCAGATCGCCTGTGACAATCGAGGCAGGGAATTGACGGACCTGCTGTTCAGCAGCGACCAGGCCGGACAGGTCGTCGATGAGATCGCTTCGATCATCGCCACGCCCCACGACGGCAGAACGTTCGTCGAAGCGAACCGGGCCATGTGGGACTACAATCCACGCACGAATCGCAAGGGGCAGTTCTACGCCAACAACGAGTTTCTCAAGACCCGGGACTGGCCCGGCCTGGTCGAGTACTACAAGACGTTCCTTTCCTCCAAGGGCTTTTCCGACGTCGGCTCCGGCAGCTATGGCGTTCACGCTCTGGTGGCGGATGCCGCGGATTCCGACATTCCGAACACCCCGGCCGTTTCGTACACCGGATTCGTCGCGTACCCTGCGAACGGTCTGACCTTCCACGCGACGGAGTTCGCCGATCCGCAGGGACCGGGCACCTTCGCCGCGATTCAATGGCGCGTCGCGGAAGTCGAGCCGAACACGCCGATCTCGCCGCTGGTCGAACCGACGCACAGCGACGTCATCAACTTGGTGGGGTCGGACGATTGGCGATACTTCAAGGGCATCCGGGAGCCTTCTGTCGTCCCAGGAGCGTGGCGGACGTCCGACTTCGACGACTCCGCGTGGCCGGTCGGCGACGCCCCGATCGGATTCGGCGAGACCTTCGTCGCCACGACGCTGAACGACATGCGGGGTTGGTACGGCGCCCTCTACCTGCGCAAGAGCTTCAACGTGGCCAGTCTCGACGCGTTCCACAGGCTCTCTCTCGAACTCCGATACGACGACGGAATCAACGTGTGGATCAACGGCCGCCTGGTGTTCCAGGACAACGTCGCATCCGCCGAATTGCCCTACAACGCCGTAGCCGATGCGGCGATCGAGATGCTCGACGTCGCCCAGTACGATCTGGGCGACCCGGCCGGCGTTCTCGTAACCGGCGAGAATGTCATCGCCGTTCAAGTCCTGAATGTCACGGTGAGCGGGAGTTCCGATTGTTTTGCCGAGGTCCATTTGACTGGAAGGAAGACGCCGAACGCAGATGAGTCCGCCGCCGGATCGAGACTGGCGTACCACGGGCGGCGCGGCAAATACGAGATCGATGCGCTCTGGAAGAGCGAGGAAATCGATTCACGCGACGGCGTCGACGTGCGGGTGCCGGCCAGCGCGGTCGAACCCGGCCGCACCTATCGGATTCGCTGCCGCATGAAGGACACGACCGGACGCTGGAGCCACTGGTCCCGGCCCGTCCAGTTCGAAGCAGGCGTCCCGTCGCCGACCCGCATCCTCACCGACCTTCGCATCACGGAGATCATGTACCACCCGCCCGAGGCCGATACGGACAAGGGCGAACTCCCAGTCGAGAACGACGCCTTTGAGTTCATCGAGCTTCAGAACATCGGTTCAACGGCGCTCGATCTGACGAACGTTTCCTTTGATGAGGGCATCGCCTTCAGTTTTCGCGACGGGCACATCAAGAGCCTGCCCCCGGGCGGATTCGCCCTGGTCGTCCAGAACCAGGCAGCCTTTGTATCGCGGTACGGCAAGAAACTGCTCAACGTGATCGCGGGCGAATACGAGGGCAAGCTGGCCAACGACGGCGAACCCCTGCGCCTCGCGGACTTCTGGAACGGGACTATCGCCGAGTTCGGCTACAGCGACGACTGGTTCCCGACCACGGACGGCCGGGGCTACTCCCTGACCTTGGCCGATCCTCAGTCCGACCCCAATACGTGGGGTGAACAGGCCTCCTGGCGCCCGAGCGCGATCTTCGGCGGCTCTCCAGGTCGAAATGACGGCGACGACTAGCCGTGCGGAGAACGTTGCGGCGTACCGGACGGCGGCCTCGGTCCTCTGCCCTCGGTCTTGTCTCGCGTTCTCATAGCGGTTCTCCGTCGTTCCCAGGGTCGGTTGCAGGCCTGATAGGCGATAAGACATGTCGCGAATATGGCCTGTCGAGGGCCGCGGAACGACCTATGCGTCCCTCTATCCTTGCCCGATGTTGCACGAATTTTGCTATTCCCACCGCCGATCCGGTGCTTTTGAGTGGAATGCCTAGTAGTGGAGTGTGTATTTCATCTGGCTAGGTGTCCAGCGTCGGACGGTGTGCCCTGGGACTCGTGACCCGTGGCCCGGGAAGGCGGGGGATTCCATCTCTGCCGCACGACGCGTCACGCATTCCGCACAACGATTCCTCAACCGCAGAGGTCGCCGAGAACCCAGGAGATCACAGGATATGTGGGCCACAGAGGACACCGAGGGCACCGAGACAAGGCGACAGCGGTAGGGTGGGCTGTGCCCACCGTGTTCTCTGTATAACGGCCGCGAAACACGCGAAAACACGTGATCTGGCGCGGAGACGCTGAGACGCAGAGGGCGGATTCCCGTTCGTAGTGACGCCGTAAGGCGTTATCTTCGCGGGCCACGGGTCACGGTTTTGTGAAGCGGGCCTCGTGAAGCGTGAAGCGTCAGAACGAACCACCTCTTTCGAGATACGAGCGACGAAATACGAGATACGCGGGCGCAGGCCGGACGCTTCCAC
>JAAYVJ010000476.1 GCA_012517265.1 Planctomycetota bacterium
CAGACTGCGATGCTCGCCGAACCAGCGGCCGTAGCCGCCGCCGTAGAAGCCGTGCGAGGTGATCAGCCCCAGGCTCGCCAGCGCCCCGGGATCGTCGGCGATCGCATCGGCGTAGCCCCACGCGCTGAAGCGGTACCAGTTTGTGCACTCGCCCGGCGTGACGCCGACGTCGGTCAGGCCGGCGCCGTCGAGCATTGGACGCAGAATCTTGAGGAAGTCCACCACCTGCTCCGGCGGCCAGTACAGGTTGTAGTCGTGCCCCGTCCCGATGTTGCCGGCAGCGCCGTCGGCGGGCCATCGCATCCAGTCCTCGCCCTCATTGTGCAACGAGAGGTATCGAACGGGCAGCCCCTCCTCCTCGCGGAGAAAGCGAACCCAGTCGACCATGTACCGGGCCAGGTCGTACTTGCGGGCCGGATCAAGATCCCGGCCCCGCATGAACTTCTGCTTCGTCGCCCAGGCCGGCGGGCCGTAGAGCGTGGTGAGAATCGTGAGGTCCTCGCCCCGACCGCGGGTGCGTTTGAGCCCTTCGCGGGCGAAATACCGCATCCAGCGGGTGGTCGTCTCATGGTCGAACGGGCCGCCCGGCTGCGCCTGATGGAACGGATCGAGGAACATCTTGATCAGGCCGGGGCGAAGGCCGTCGTCGCCGAAGACCATCTCGACGATCTGCTGCCGCTCATCTTCGGTGAGCAGGCTGAAGCCGCCGTATTCCTGCGGGTCCTGCGCGTAGTCGACCGACTGGGCCACCTCGACGTAGTTGACCCCGAACCCGTCCCAGACGCGGATGTGCTTGGAGAAATCAACCCCGGCCCGCACCGCGGTGAAATCCTGCGCCTGCCCGAACGCCGCGGCCGCCAGAGCACAAACCAACGCCATCGCGATCCTCATCCTCGGTCCTCCTCCGAACGCGTCCGTCCCATAGGTTCAATTCGTCCCATCCGGTCCATTTCCCTCTTAAACCGCCTGCGCCGTGAACCCGCAGAGCTGGCAGAAGTCCCGGACCTGCTCTTTGTAGTCGCCATAAAAGAAGATCTGGTGGAAACCCGGGAAACTCAGAACTTCCTGCCCGCCGTCGAATTTCACTTTCACCGATACGACGCACCCGCCGCTGGGCGGCACTTCCTCGTTCTCGACCACCGTCCCGGCCGAGACCAGAACCGTCGTCGGCGTCTGGCCGCTTCCCGGCAGCAGGTCGATGCTCGTCACCCGCTGCCCTTTTCGCCAGATCGTTCGCGGCACCGCGTCGCGGTTGCCGTGGTGATGCTTGATGTCGAACGGCTCGGGCGCCGCATCGTAGCCGTTCAGCCGCGTCGGGCACGAGCAGTGAGCCCCGATGATCGTATCGTCGGCGGTGTCCGCCACCGGGTCCTGCTGAAAACCCGGCCGATCGAACAGGTAGTGCGTCATCACCAGCGACGCGACCGCCCCGACGTCGGCCTCGCAGGCGGCGGGGATGCCGTCGTCATTCATTCTCGACCACGCGATGCACGGCAGGCTCACGTCGATCGGGCCCAGGGCCCCGAGGCAGTCCATCGTGATCGCGTCGCCGCCCTCGCGTTCTAGGATCCGCCCGGCGACGGCGTAGCTCTTGAGCCCGTTGATCACGTCCTGACGAGTCGCGTTGATTCGCTTTCTCGCCCGGCTCATGTACTGATCGGCCATCGCCACGATGTCTTCGCTGTCCGGCGTCCGTCGGTATTCCTCGATGAACGACGAGGCCGGGATGTGCCGCAGCGTGATGCCGGTGTCGGCGAGCGTCGAATCGTATCGCTTGTCGCCCTGGATGACGACGCAGCAGGTCCGCCGCATTTTGGCTGCGGCGCAGAGCATCCTCATGCCGTAGGCCGCCTGGCGACAGTCGTCGGTCGAGTAGACCACGCAGCCGGGCGTCGCGGCCAGATCGACCGTGTTGGTCGTGAAGGATGTGCCCAGCGGCGAGTAGACGATCGAAGGGATCTTGCTCTCGGCCACCTTCTTCGCAGTCGGCCATGCATGCTGCTGACGGTCCAGCATCACCAGCACGAGGCCGTCGACCTTCGCCGCCTCGGCCTGAGCAACCCACTCCTGCCCCTCGGCCAGGCTGTAGATCGGCTTGGACCGCAGGTTGAGTTCGGCTCCAAGCTGCGACGCGGTCTTGACCAGGTCGGCCCCGTAC
>JAAYVJ010000477.1 GCA_012517265.1 Planctomycetota bacterium
GCGAACTGGGCGTCCCCGACGTGTTTGGCCATCTCCTCCGCGGCCCGCAGCGCGCCGAGGTACCAGATGCCCATCTGCGGATTCGGGCCGTAGTACTCGACGTCCATCGTGTTGTGCTGGCAGCCCTCCATGACGCCGTCCTTGTTCGCGTCCCAGCCGCCGGGGATCCAGCAGAACTCGACCGCCTTCTTCACGTGCGGCCAGAGCGTCGTGAGCATCGCGTCGTCCCCGGAGAGCTGCCAGTCGCGGTACATTTTCATGATGCAGCCCATCTGCCCGTCGGCGGCGGCCTTGCCGAACTCCTTGGCCCGCTCCAGGGGCAGGTTCACGCGGAAGCTCATCATTCCTTCGTCGTTCGTGGCCTGGGCGAACTCCACCTCGCGCATCATTTTGGCCAGGCTTCCGAACAGCAGGGCGGTCGCGTGCTCGTAGTTCCACACGTGGGTGCACGAGCCGTGGCAGCAGCCGCTGCGATTGCCGCATCCTTCGAAGCCGTAGAACCGCCCGTCCTCGGTGCGGAAGCACGTCTGCGACCGCAGCGTGCTGACGTTGAACAGCGCGGCCTCTTTGACCACCTCCGGCAGGTCGCTGTCGCAGAACGCGCGAACGAAGCGGAGCGTCTTGTCCTCCAGCACGCCCACCTGCGGCCCGACCTTCTCCGCGACGTCCCACGCATCTTTGTACTGCGTGGTGTAGTAGTTGCCGATGCGGTCCTGCTCGTTGTTCTTGGGCGTCCAGGTCATGCGATTGGGGAAGTGCCAGGTCAGGAGGAACACCACAGGCACGGCCTGCCTGGCGGGCACCTCGACGCTCACCGCCAGCGAAGCCATGGGCACGTCTTCCTTGCCGGCCTGCCGCTCGTCGAGCCTGCCGTCGGCGCTGAAATCGTCCCAGAAGTCCAGGCTCACGCTGCCCCAGCCGCCGGAGATCCAGGTCGCTCGGTGGGTGACCTCGCCTTTGGTCGGGGTCGTCAGAGCCATCGTGCCCCACTGCGGGGCTCTCGGCGCCACCCCTTCGGAGTCCATGAACATGCCGCGGATGTCCCGGCCCTCGCGGTACTGATTGCGGTTGGCCTTGCCCCCGGCGAAGAGATCGCCCTGGTAGTCCTTCGTCTGGCCCGAGGCGTCGTTGCCGATGAAGTTGGGGATGTTCCCGCAGATCGAGACCTGCACAGGCTGGTTGGTCTTGTTGCGGACCACGTATCGCAGAATGGCGACCGGGATGCCGCTCGTGTCGGGGTCCGCCGGCGACAGCGGGTTGAACGCCTGCAATGTCACATCGACAGGCACATCCGGATCGGAGAGCATGACCTGGCCGAGCGGGTACGCGGCCGCGAACCGGCACTGGCTAAATCGCGGCAGGCCGTGATTGACCGCGGTGCTGCCGCTGGCGTCCTCATAGAGGGACAAATCGATGGGGCCTTCGATCGCCCGCGCGCAGGTCCGCCCTTTGGATTCCTTCGTGAAGACCGCGAAAAAGGGCCCGGTCGATCCTCTCGTGGGGACGAACCCCTTGGCCGGGCGGTTCATGATTTCCCAGTCCCGCAGGTCGCCCCGGCCGCCCAGCGAGACGGTCCCGGTCCCGATCCCCCCCAGCGGCAACGCGATCTTGGCCAGATGGTCCTGATCGTATTCCTTCAGCACGGGCCACTGCGCGGGGGACTCCAGCCGGACGGGCGACTTCTCGACGACCACCTCGTCGGTGGTCTTGCCCCTCGCGCCGCAACAGAACCCCAGCCCGATCCCCATCGCCATCGACAACAGCATCGCCTTTCGCATATCGATCTCCCATCAACGTCGCGACTGTGAACTCCGTTCCGCACCCGCCGCCCGAGAGGCGGCCCGTGCACGCCGGTCCAACATACCGCATCGATCCTGCGATGTTAACTACAAACCACCGAGTTCGTCGTGAACCCTCCCTCACGAAGGAGGCAAGATCGTGCCGCCTGTCCGCCGAACGCGCCGCCGCCGCTCTTTCAGCCTGGCCGGTTCCTTTCCCTTTGATTCCCCGCGGCCTCGCCCATACAATCGTGACATGAGCGCGTGTTCGCGATTCCGTTGGGCCAGGGACGGCCGGACGCCGGGGAAACCATCGTTGGGGTCCGTTCTGGTTTCGGCTCTGTGGCTGTTGTGGCTCGGGCTTCTGCCTTGCACGTTCGCTGCCGTTTTGATCACCGGCGACGGTGGTTGGAGCCGGTTCTGGGGGCTCTCGTCGGTGGCGCTTTCGGCCGCCGCGTGGGTCAACTGGGCGATTCACCGCCGGGACCGGCTCGGGGCGGCGTGCGCTTTGGTCGCCCTGGGCATGACGCTCGGCATGATGGCCGATCTCTACGGCGCCTTTCACGCCCTGCGGTTCACCGAGCCCCTCGTGATGATCATCCCTCTGTTCGCCCTGGGGCACGTCGCCTACATCGCCGGTATGCTCACGCTCGCCCGTCGCCTGGGGCTCGCCGGCCGGACCGGCTGGTCCAGGACCCTGGCCGGCGCCCACATGCTCTGCAACCTGGCCGGCCTGGCTCTCTGGGCGACGCTGGTCCGTCCATCGCAGAGCCTGCCCGACATGCACGTGCCGACCGCCGCTTACACGCTCTTCCTCTCGACCGCCACGGCAATGATGGCGGCCCTGGCCTGGGTCGAGCGACGATTCCTCGCCGTCGGAATCGGCGGCCTGCTCTTTCTGCTCAGCGACGCCTTCCTTGCGGTCCGGCTCTTTCAACACAACTGGCACGGCGTCGGCGATCTGTGCTGGATCACCTACGGCATCGGCCAGATGCTGATCGTCTACGGTGTCGTCGTGGGTGTTTGGCCCCCCAATGTGTCGTCTTGCGAGTCTTGACCTGTGAAAACGATACGATTGCTTCTTACCATCGGTTTCCTCCAGGGCATGCTCCTGTTGTCGTCCTGCGACGGCGACGCGGGGTCCATCCGCCGTTGTCGCCGGGCCCGAACTGTTCGTCGAGGCTGCGATCAACGAGGATGCCGGCTGCGGGAGTTCGCTGATCGTCGCCGTTCGGACGGAGGACGGCCGGGCGTGGAAGCCTTTCGATTTCTGCAATCCGCCCGGTTTGGTCTTGTGGATTGCGGCAGGCCATGTCAGATTAGGCAGAACCCCGATACGGCGCCGGCGCGTGCGCAGGTACGCTGTATGGCCGGATCGTCGGAGTCGGAGAACACGGAAGGTCACCGCCGTCTCGCGCGGGCTGCGGACGCCCGAGCGGGACGCCGAACGGATTGTGGAGAACGGCCGATGTCTGAGTTGAGCGAACATATCCAAAAGGCGGACTGGAAAAAAGAAAAGCACGTGCCCGTGATCGAGTGCCCCGACTCCGTCAAGGCCGGGGAGGTCTTTCAGGTCACCGTGACGCTGGGCAAGGAGATCGCCCACCCGAACACGACGGAGCATCACATCCGCTGGATCGACCTGTACTATCACGACGAAGGCGGCAAGTTCGCCCACGAGGTCGCCCACGTCGAGTTCAACGCGCACGGGGAATCGCCCGAGGGGCCGAACCAGGGGCCCGTCTACACCCATCACGGCGCGGTCGTGAACCTCAAGATCGCCAAGAGCGGGGTGCTCCACGCCATGGCCTACTGCAACATCCACGGCCTGTGGCAATCGAGCAAGGCGGTCAAAGTCGTCTGACCCCGCCGGGCCCGGCGCGCGACCCCGACGGCGATTGTTCGAACCTCACCGCCGCTGCGCCGCGGCTCGCCCTCGGACCCGAGTCGTCGACAACGCGGAACGTCATCGC
>JAAYVJ010000478.1 GCA_012517265.1 Planctomycetota bacterium
CGAACAACGAGGTTTCCTACGAAGGGGGCTGGCAGAACAACCGCCGGATGGGGATGCACAAGACCTATCGCATGGTGGAGAACATCTTCGAGGAACTCGACGCTCCGGGCGAATGGTTCCACGACGCGAAAGGCGGCGTGCTCTATTTCTATCCACCCGAGGATCTGGACTTGAATGGGGCGATCGTCGAGGCGGTCCGGCTCAGGCACTTGATCGAGTTTCGCGGGACGCCGGAGAATCCCGTCCGCTCCATCCGTCTGCGGGGCCTGACGTTCCGCCACGCGGCCCGCACGTTCATGGACAACAGGGAGCCTCTGCTCCGAAGCGACTGGACCACCTACCGCGGCGGTTCGATCCTGTTCGACGGCGCGGAGGACTGTACGCTCGACGGTTGCACGATCGACCAGGTGGGCGGCAACGGCGTCTTCGTCAACAAATACAATCGAGGGATCACTGTCCGAGGGTGTCATATTGTCGGAACCGGCGCCAATGGCATCGCGTTCGTCGGTGATCCCAACGCGGTCCGCAACCCGCTGTTCGAATACAACCAGCGACAGGACTACAGGGATATCGACAAGACGCCGGGACCCAAGACCCCGAACTACCCGGCCGGCTGTCTCGTCGAGGACTGCCTGATCCACGAGACCGGACGCGTCGAGAAACAGACCGCCCCCGTGCAGATCTCCATGTCGATGGGAATCCTCGTTCGCCATTGCTCGATCTACGACGTCCCGCGAGCGGGGATCAACATCTCCGAGGGCACGTTCGGTGGCCACGTGATTGAGTTCTGCGATGTGTTCGACACGGTCCTGGAGACCGGCGATCACGGCTCGTTCAATTCGTGGGGCCGGGATCGGTACTGGGGCCTGGAGGGCATCGACCTCGACGCGGTGACGCTCGGCGCCGACAAGGACCTGCCGACTCTCGACATGGTTCAGCCCAACGTTCTCCGCAACAACCGCTGGCGATGCGATCACGGGTGGGACATCGACCTGGACGACGGCTCCAGTCTGTACCGGATCTACAACAACCTCTGTCTCAACGGCGGCCTGAAACTCCGCGAAGGATTCTATCGGCACGTCGAGAACAACATCATCGTCAACAACTCGTTTCATCCGCACGTCTGGTATCGCAACAGCCAGGACGTGTTTCGCCGCAATATCCTGTTTGCCGAGTACAAGCCGATCCGCGTGAACAAGCCATGGGGCAGGGAATGCGACTTCAATCTCCTCCACGTTCCAGGACAACGGGCACCCGTTCCGGCTGCGGTTCTGCAACAAGCCGGCGGGTTGGACACCGGCTCTCTTGCCGCCGACGCGATGTTCGTCGATCCGGCTCGTGGCGACTATCGAGTGAAGGACGGTTCACCGGCCTTGCAGTTGGGTTTCGTCAACTTCGCCATGGACCAGTTCGGGGTGCAGAAGCCTGAGTTGAAAACCATCGCTCGCAAGCCACGACTGCCCGGCCAGGCGACTGGGGTTGCGGAATCATCGTCGCAACGCGATCCTCGCGAGATCGAATGGCTCGGCGCGAAGGTCCGCAATGTCGTCGGCCTGGGGGAGGTCTCTGCGGCAGGGTTGCCGGGCGAAACGGGGGTCGCGGTAGTCGATGCCCCGGCCGCGAGCGTGGCGGCGCAGAGCGGACTGCGCCAGGGCGATGTCATTCTCCGGGGTGACGATCGAAAGTGAACACGCTGGACGATCTCCTGCGGATCTGTCAGGGCGTTCCCGGCGGGCAGAAGGTCCGACTGGATGTCTTTCGGAATCAGCGGCATGTGAGTGTGGAGATTCCGACGAGAACACAGGGGGACGTGTCGCCCGTGGAACTTCGCTGTGAGTATGGCGTGGACCCGTTGGGAATTGATTCGCCCGCGCCGAGACTTTACTGGAAACTGGAGTCGCGTGTCCGTGGCCAGGGGCAGACGGCATATCAACTGCTGGTCGCGACTTCTCGCGAAGTGCTCTCTCAGGGCACAGGCGATCTATGGGATAGCGGCAAGGTCCTCTCTGAGGAGACGACGCACATCGCCTATGCCGGCAAGCCCCTCGGCTCATCACAGCAGGTGTTCTGGCGGGTTCGCGTTTGGGACAAAGACGGCTCGCCCTCGGCGTGGAGTCGGCCCGCGTCCTGGACGATGGGCGTACTGGAGCCGGGGGACTGGCGAGCCAGGTGGATCATGCAGGGAACCCCTGCGGAGGGCGGGGGACTGCCCCTCTTCCGCAAGGCGTTCGACGTGTCCCGGCCTGTGACGCGGGCTGTGGTTCATGTCTGCGGCCTGGGCCACTACGACCTGTTCCTCGACGGCCGCAAGGTGGGCGATCGGTTCCTCGACCCCGCCTGGTCGGTGTATGAGAGGACGGTCTACTACTCGACTTTCGACATCACCGGTGCTCTCGGCGAACGCGGGTCGCACGTCTTCGGCGTCATGCTCGGCAAAGGGTTCTACAACACCACCGGTGATCGTCGCGTACACGGCGTCAACGCCAACCGCCCGCTCAAGCTCATCTTGCAGGCCCATCTGTGGTTTGCGGACGCAAGCGAGGAGTTCATCGTCAGCGATGGTTCGTGGAAGACGACGCAGGGCCCCATTACCCACAGCGCGATCCTCGGAGGCGAGGACTACGACGCCCGCAGACTGCCTGTCGGTTGGGATCGGCCGGGGTTCGACGACACGACATGGGCCGGCGTCAAGGAAACAGAGGGACCCGGCGGACGGCTCAAGGCTTCGTCTGCTCCGCCGATGAAGATGCACGAGGAATACACGGCGGTGCGGATCGACGAGCCCGAGCCCGGCATCTTCGTGTACGACTTTGGCCGGAATGCCTCCGCTGTGCCGCGACTGCATGTCAGCGGCAAGGCCGGGCAGGTCGTCAAACTGACGCCCGCCGAGCAGCGTCACGGCATGTCGCCCCGGCGAAACGACGGCAAGGGCCTCGTGAATCCGGCCGGCGTCGGAACCCCCAATTACTGGCAGTACACTCTCCGGGGCGACGCCGTGGAACGCTGGACTCCGCAGTTCGCCTACAGCGGGTTCCAGTACCTCCAGGTCGAAGGGGCGGTTCCTGAAGGGCGTCCCAACCCTGAGGGCAAGCCCGTCGTCATGGAACTGATCTGCGCCCGGGTGGGAAATGACGCTCCCACCTGCGGCCGGTTCAACTGCTCAAATGGGTTGTTCGAGAACATCGACCGGATCGTCGAGCGGGCCGTGTTGTCCAACATGGCTCATGTGCTGACCGACTGTCCGCATCGCGAGAAGCTCGGCTGGCTGGAGGTCTCCTATCTGATGGGCCCATCGATCGCGGGCCGGTACGACATCGCGAGTTTCTACAGCAAGGTGACTCAGGACTGCGCCGATTCGCAGAGACCCGACGGCATGGTGCCCACCGTAGCGCCGGCCTATCCCGCTTTCGCCGGCGGGTTCGCCTACACGCCGGAGTGGGGGGCCGCGGCGGTGGTTCTGCCCTGGCAGTTGTACGAATGGTACGGCGACAAACAGGTCCTGGCCGCCCGCTACTCCACGATGAAACGGTTTGTGGACTACATGCGGGCGACCTCGAAGGACCTTGTGCCCGCTCCCGGCCTGGGGGACTGGTACGATTATGGGCACGACAAGCCGCGAGGCGCCGCGCAGTTCACGCCGGTCGAGCTGACGGCTATGGCGACTTTCTATCGCTGCACGCGGATCGTCGCCGATGCCGCCCGCGTGCTCGATCGCAAGGATGACCAGGCTGCCTATGGGGCTCTGGCCGGCGAGATCGCCCACTCCTTCAACGCCAGGTACTTCGACGGCAAGGACCAGTACAGCAACCACGGCAGTCCGCAGACCGCCAACAGTATGGCCTTGGTGCTGGGTCTCGTGCCGACAGGCTTCGAACAGGCCGTGCTGGAACGGATCGTCCAGGACATCCGCAGTCGCGGCAACCAGCAGACCGCCGGCGACATCGGCTTCTGGTACCTGCTCCAGGCCCTGGCCCGAAACGGCCGCAGCGACGTGATCTACGACATGGTCGCCCGCACGGACGTCGGCAGTTACGGCTTCATCGTCCGCAACGGCTGGACGTCCATGCCCGAGGCCTGGGACGCGGACACCGGCGCCTCAATGAATCACTGCATGCTGGGACACATCCAGGAATGGTTCCTGGGCTGGGTGGCCGGCATCCGGCCGGATATCGAGTCGCCGGGATTCCGCCGCTTCATCGTCGATCCGCATCCGGTGGGGAATGTCACAGAAGTCCGCGGCAAGTACGATTCCCTCTACGGCCCCATCGGCTCTCTGTGGGAGAAGTCCGACGGTGCGTTCACGCTGGAGGTGACCATCCCCCCAGGCACTTCGGCTACAGTGAGCCTGCCGGCCGGCGACAAATCGAACGTGTTTGAAGGCGGCGAGCCTGTCTCGCAGGCCCACGGGGTTCGTTTCCTGGATCGCTCGTCTGATCGAGTGCGGCTCCTGGTCGAATCCGGCGTCTACGAGTTCACGGTTCGTCCGTAGTGTACGTCCCGGCTATCGGCGTTACGGGCTCGGGAAGAAGGGGAACAACTCCCGAATCTCCTTCTTGGAGGGTTGTCGGCCGTATTCGCAGATCTCGAAGGCCTCCGCGAAGCGGATCTTGGCGGCCTGTTCCTGACCGTAGCTGTCGACAAGCTGCTTGCGGAACTGATCCGCGGGCTGGGCGAACGACCCCTCGAAGCTGCGTCGGACCTCCTGCCGGCGGGCTTGCCGTTTCTGGGGGTCTGCCGGGTACAGGTCCGGCGAGCCCTCGCAACCGGCTTCGAGGGTCTGGGATTCCAGAGCCAGGGTCATGTCCAGCTTCTTTTCGATGACTTCGTCGATGCCGACCACGATGTCCGCTGAGAACGGGTTGGGTTTCTGAAATCCGTCCTGGTAGTAGAGGAACACCGGGTTGCGCGCCAGGTACGGCGTGTCGGGGCAAAAGAATGGAACCGCGACCATGTACCCGGCGTCCTGGACCAGCAGCCCGACGGTCCGATGGTCGGGATGGTAGTCGTTCGATCGGTGGCACATCACGATGTCCGCTCGCCACTGGCGGATCAGCCGGACGATCGTCTTTCGGTTCTCCAGAGTCGGCAACAGCTCGCCGTCGTGAATGTCCAGGACCTCCGTCTCGACGCCGAGAATCTCGGCGCAGCGTTTGACTTCGGCGAGGCGGCGCTGGGCGAGCGGTCCCCCGGCCATGCCCCAATGGCCGATATCCCCGTTGGTGCAGGAGACGAATTTCACATGATGGCCGCGGGCCGCCCAGAGGGCTGCCGTGCCACCGGCGCTGAACTCGCAGTCATCCGGGTGGGCGCCGAAACAGATGATCCTCAGTTTGCCGTCGCTCGGGCTGGGAGCGGCCGGGGGCTTGGCCAATGCGGCTGCAGCCGGCGACCCCTGGTTTCCGCTGGTTGCGGCCGCCGCAAGGAGCAGCACGCCGACGGCCAACAGGCTCATGCGAATGTCCCGCGATCTGACGACTGTGTCGTTCATTGTTTGATCCTCCTATCATACGAGTCTTCGTGCCGTTTGCGTCGACATGGCGATTCTATCCTGAAGTTCAGGCGACGTCTTCAGTCAGGGGACGGAAAACGACGGACCCGGGTTGACTGCGCGGGCCGTCCCGGCGCACGTCGCTTGAATGCGGAGAGCCTGTTCGGTAGCATACACGACTCGGGGTCGATTCGTCCGGAGTCAGGTGCAACGCCGATGGCAGAAAGGACATGGCATGAGAAGAGGAACGTTGGTCGCAGTCGTTGCGGGCCTTTGCCTGCTTGCACGTTCTATCGGTGTCGCGCAGGAGAACCTTCGTGTTCTGAGCGAGACGGTGGGCGGAGCCCCGGCCGGCGAGATGATGTCGGGATATCTGCTTCGCCAGGCCAAGCCGCTGTTCGAGCAGTGGCGAGGGCAGTACGAGCAACGCAAGACGCCGGAGCAGATCGCGGCGTATCAGAAGGCCTTGCGCGGACAATTCCTCCAGGCGATCGGCGGGCTGCCGGACAGGACGCCGCTGAATCCGAAAGTCGTCGGCGTCGTCGCCCGCGAC
>JAAYVJ010000479.1 GCA_012517265.1 Planctomycetota bacterium
GCCTGGACCTCCCTCGCGAAGTCACGTCGATCGTCACTCCGCCCACTGAAACGCGATCGGCTCGCTGTCGCCCTGTTTGACCATGAGTCGGCCCTGGTCGTCGAGCTGGGCGGTGATCGATTCGCGGTCCGTGGTGATCGTGATCTGGTTGCCCTGCTGCTCCCACTTGCCTTCGGAGCTGTCCCGCCCGGTGGCCAGGACGGCCTTTCCGTCCGGCTGGATCAGAATGCTGAACTCGCCCGCGGTCGGGTGCTTGAGGACCCACTTGCCGACGAAGCCGGTGGGCCGGCGAGCAGGCTTGGGAGTCTCCACGGCGGGCGTTCTGGCCGGACTCTGCGCCACCGGGACCTGGACCGTCGGGCTCTGGAGCACCGGGTTCCTGGCCGCCGGCGTTTCGACCGCCGGCTTCTCGGCCGCGGTCTCGGGCTTGAGCTTGGGCATCCGGAACTCACGCTCGCTGTTGAGCCAGATCTGCCCTGTGGTCGTGTCGACGAGGTAGGCGTTGCTCTGCGAACAGGACACCCGATATCGCCCGACTTGGCCGGCCGGTTCGTTCCGGACCGCTCCGACCAGCACGATCAGCCCCGCTCCTAGTACGACGCCCAACGCCACGCTCTTGGTATCTACACGCCATGCCATTGCGAAAATCCTCCACTATCCAACGCCTGCGTTCTCCAGGGCATGCGTCGCACACCCCGCCTTGTCGCCATCATACCCGATTCCGACTGGAAGGTCCTATATTTCCCGGTCTCCATGTCGAAGGCCGATTTGCCCTTGCTGATAGGCCGACCTCGTGCATAATGGGACCCGTCGCAGTCACATATCCTATAAATCGTCGTTCCAGGATTTCCATATGAGCATTTTTCGCACGTCGATCCTCCTGTCCGCCGCAGTCTCCATCCTCCTTTCGTCCGCGGCCCTTGGAGGCGAGATCCCGCGCCTGGTCAGGACCGGCCCGGTCACGGAGCTTCTCGTCGAGGGGCGGCCGTTCCTCATGCTCGCGGGCGAGTTGCACAACTCCAGCGCCTCCAGCCGGGAGTACATGAAGCCCATCTGGGACAAGCTGGCCGCGATGAAGCTCAACACCGTCCTGGCGACGGTCTCCTGGGAGCTGATCGAGCCACAGGAAGGACAGTTCGACTTCGCCCTCGTCGACGCGCTGCTCGACGACGCCAGGGCGCACGACCTCAAGCTCGTGCTGCTCTGGTTCGGGAGCTGGAAGAACGGCGTCTCCAGCTACATCCCGACGTGGGTGAAGCAGGACCTGGAGCGGTTCCCTCGTGCCCAGGGCGTCCAGGGAAACAACAAAGACGTCCTGTCTCCGTTCCATGAGTCGTCGCGTCAGGCGGATGCCGGGGCGTTCGCAGCCCTGATGCGGCACCTCCGCCGCGTCGACGGGCAGAAGCACACCGTGCTCATGGTCCAGGTCGAGAACGAGATCGGGATCATGCCGGAGTCGCGGGACCACAGTGCCGCCGCCAACGCGGCGTTCCAGTCGCCTGTCCCGCGCGAGTTGATGAGCTACCTGGCGACCAACAAGGACAGTCTGCTGCCCGAGGTCAAGACGCTCTGGGAATCGACGGGCTTCAAGACGTCCGGGACGTGGACCGAGGTCTTCGGCGACAGTCCCTGGACCGACGAGGTCTTCATGGTCTGGCACATGGCCTCCTACGTCGAGGAGGTCGTCGAGGCGGGCAAGGCCGAGTACCCGCTGCCCATGTACGTCAACGCCTGGCTCGTGCAGAACGACCAGCAGAAGCCCGGCGACTACCCCAGCGGCGGTCCCGTCTCGCGCGTGATGGACATCTGGCGGGCCGCGGCCCCTCACGTGGATCTGCTGGCGCCGGACATCTACCTGCCGGACTTCAAGGCGGTCTGCGCCAGCTACGTCCGCTCGGGCAACCCCTTGATGATCCCCGAGGCCCGGCGCGGACCTGAGGCGGCCCGCAACGTCTTCTGGGCGATCGCGGAGCATGATGCGATCTGTTTCGCTCCGTTCGGGATCGAGAGCGTCGAGGTTGACCATCCGCTGGTGGCCAGCTATGAGATCCTGCGTCAGTTGACGCCTCTGATCGTCGACCGCCGCGGCTCGGACCGCCTGGCCGGCATCCTGCAGCAGGACCCGCAGGAAGAGGGTGCGACCATCGATCTGCCCGGCTACCGGGCGAACGTCCGGTACCATCGCGGCGCGAAGAACCCGGCTGAGATGTCCTACGGCCTGATCCTCGAGCTTTCTCCCGGCGAATTCCTCCTCGCGGGCAACTGGTTCAGCGTGAACTTCTCGCCCTTGGGCGACGGTCCCCGCCATGCGGGCATTCTCCAGGTCTGGGAAGGCCGATACGAACGAGGCCAGTGGCGTCCCGGCCGATGTCTCAACGGCGACGAGACCGCAGCCCACTGGCAGGCGAAGCTGCCGCCCAACGACGCAGATCTCTTCGCCGGCTCGGCCCAGCCGCGAATCCTCCGCGTCACGGTATA
>JAAYVJ010000006.1 GCA_012517265.1 Planctomycetota bacterium
GGCCAGCTTCGTCCAGACCGTCAGGAACGCCCTCTGGGCGATATGCGCATCCAGGACCTTGCGGTCCACGAGGGCCAATTCGTCTACGCCACGGACAAATGCGTGCTCAGCAACGGCTTCGCTGGACGCATCCTGATCGACCGCGGCGACCCACAATCGCGTGCCCTGCCGGCGGACAGCGATCCGGCACGCGCCGATTCGAACGGCCTGCCCTGCACGGAGATCCGATGCAGCAGGCGGATCGACGGCGCGTCCTGGTTCGGCACAGCCAAGGGGCTCTGCGCCTTGCGCGAGGACGGCCACATCGACTATTACGCCTCCAGGCGCTGGCTGCTGGATGACGACGTGATCGACATCTGGCCGGGGGCCGACGGCGCGGTCTTGGCGCTCTCGCGGTGCGGGCTCAACATCATCCATTTCGAGCAGACGACGCTCGCTCGGAAAGCGGAGCACTTCGACCGCCTGACCCGCCAGCGGCATATTCGATTCGGGTTCAACAGCGCGTTCGAGATGAGTACGCCGGGCGATCTTTCGACCGGGGCGCTCGTAGACCAGGACAATGACGGGCTCTGGACCGCGATGTACCTGGCCGGGGAGTTGTTCCGATACTCCGTGACGAAGTCGGACGACGCCCTGCGGAACTGCTACGAATCGTTCGAGGCCATGGAGCGGCTCAGCGAGATCACAGGAATCCCGGGTTTCCCGGCCCGATCCTTCGAGCGGGCCGGGTATCAGGTCGCGGACAAGTCCCGCTGGCACGAGACCCCCGACGGCAAGTGGGCCTGGAAGGGAACCACCAGCAGCGACGAAATCGTCGGGCACTTTTTCGTCTATGCGATCTTCGCGGAGATCGCGCCGGACGAGGCCTGGCGCAAGCGCGCCGTCGCCCTGATCGACGCCATCATGGACCACATCGTACGAAACGACTGGTACCTGATCGACCTCGACGGCAAGCCCACCCAGTGGGGCCGCTGGAATCCGGAGTACGTCAACCAGTTCCCCCGCCAGGTCGGCGACCGCCGGCTGAACTCCGTCGAGATCCTCGCATTCCTCCAGACGGCCTACCACTTCACAAGCAAGGAGATCTACCGGCAGAAGGCCTACGAGCTGATCGACCGGCACGGCTACCTCGACAACGTCATGATCCCGGTCAAGGAGCTGGGCCGGGTGCCGGGCATCGACCTGACCAGCGACTGGAACCACTCCGACGACGAGCTGGCGTTCCTGAGCTACTGGAACCTGTATCGATACGCGTTCACGTCGGAGCTTCGCGAGAAGTACCGCCGGGCCATTCGCGACCATTGGGAGATCGAACGGCCGGAAAAGAACCCCCTTTGGGACTTCATCTACGCGATGACGGGGGCCAAGGACTTCGATCTGAAGGAATCCATCTGGACATTGCAGCAGTGGCCTGTGGACCTGGTGAGTTGGACGGTGCAAAACAGCCAGCGCAAGGACCTGGACCTGATCCCGGCCAACTTCCGCGAGCAGACGACGAAGAACGTGCTGCCGCCCGACGAACGGCCGATGAGCAAGCACAACGGCAATGCCTTCCAGCTCGACGGCGGCGACGGCGGCCGGGAGGAATTCAGCGGCGACGTCTACCTGCTGCCCTACTGGCTGGGCCGATACCTCGGAATCATCCGGCCGTCTTGACGGACGGGGCGTCCTGCCGCTATCGTATGGGCAGGCCAGCCTCCAGGCCGGCAGTCAAAACCGTGTGAATGGAGACAGGGACGCGTGAGGACCGTGCTGATCGTCGAGGACGAACCCGCCATGTTGCGGGGACTTGAAGACAACTTCAAGATGAAGGGCTACTACGTCCTGACCGCCGGGGACGGCAAGAAGGGCCTGGACACCGCGTTGAGGGAGCGGCCGGACCTGATCCTGCTGGACATCATGCTGCCTGAGCTCAACGGCTACGAGGTCTGCTCGCACGTCCGCGAGAAGGGCCTCGACATGCCGATCATCATGCTCACGGCCAAGGACCAGGAGTCGGACATCGTGCTGGGCCTGAACCTCGGGGCCGACGACTACGTCACCAAGCCCTTCAGCATCAAGGAGCTGATGGCCCGAGCCGAGGCGTTCATGCGACGCCGCAAGGACGTCGAGCCTGCCGTGTACGAGTTCGCCGACTGCAAGCTGGACGTCGCGGCCCACTCGCTGGAGCGGGCGGGCCAGCCGGTGCCTCTGACGCCGGGCGAGTTCAAGATGCTCCACCTGTTCCTGCGAAAGGCCGGCTGCCCGCTCACCCAGGACGAGATCCGCACGACCGTCTTCGGCTACTCGCATTTCATCACGACGCGGGACATCGACAAAGCGGTGGACAGCCTGCGGACGAAAATCGAGCCCGACCCGAAGCAGCCGCGGTACCTTCACATGATCCCGAACATCGGGTACAAATTCCAGGGACCCTCCGAGACGCCGTGAACCGATGCAGACCGTGCTCATAGTTGAAGACGATCCGACCATGCTGCGGGGGCTCAAGGACAATTTCGACTTCCACGGCTACCACACCCTGACCGCCGAGGACGGCGAGGCGGGCCTCAACGCCGCGCTCAACGCCAAGCCCGACCTGATCCTGCTGGACATCATGTTGCCCAAGATCAACGGCTACGAGGTCTGCCGGCTCATCCGGCGGGAGAACCTCGACATGCCGATCATCATGCTCACGGCCAAGGGCGAGGAGTCGGACATCGTCCTGGGCCTGAACCTGGGGGCCGACGACTACGTCACCAAGCCCTTCAGCATCAAGGAGCTGCTGGCCCGCGCCGAGGCGCTGCTGCGCCGCGTGCGAAAGACCGAACAGGAGATCTACCAGTTCGGCGACTGTCGCCTGGACGTCCCGGCCCGCAAGTTCACCCGCGGGGACGAAGAGGTCAAGCTCTCGCCCAAGGAATTCCGCCTGCTGGAGCTGTTCGTCAAACGCCCCGGCCGGGCGCTGACCCGCGACGAGATCCTCAACCTCGTCTGGGGCTACGATTCCTTCGTCGGCTCGCGGAGCATCGACCGCTTCGTCACGACGCTTCGCAACAAGATCGAGCCGGACCCGCACAATCCCGTCTACATCCACACCATTCGCGA
>JAAYVJ010000480.1 GCA_012517265.1 Planctomycetota bacterium
CCGATCCCCCGGCTGCCTCCGGTGACGATCGCCACCTTTCCATCCAAACGTCCGGCCATCCAAGCCTCCATTCCGATCGATCGCGCTTGCCGATACATCGACAAAAGGGCAACGACCCACAGGATCCCTGCGGTTCGTCCACTTGCGGAGTTCCCCCCGATTGCGCGTTGGAACAGGGTCCGCCGCGATCAGCGACCGCCGCGGCGCATGCCCCGCTGGGTCCCCTGCCCCGGTCCCTGCTGCATACCCGGCTGCATGCCGTTCGCGCCGGCCCGCTCCTGCATCCTCTGCATTCGCTCGTCGTCCTCAGCCCACCGCTGTCGGATCGTCGCGATCCTTTGCTCGCGCTGCATCAACAGGCCCATGATGGCAACTTCCGTCTTGGCGGCCTTCTCGGCTTTCGCCGATTCGACCAGCGCCGCATACTCTACAACGTCGAGATCCGTCGTGCTTTGCATCAGGGCCGCCTTGTCCTCGGCACTGGCGCTGAGCCAGGCCTGGACCTGAGCCTGCGTCTCGGCGTCCATTGGAGCTTCCGGCGGTTCCGCAGTCGTTCGCCGCGAAGCACGAGCCTGTTGCGGGGTTGTGCCGTAGGCGTCCTGGCCCGTCGTCCCGGCCCCGCGGCCTCTGGAGCCTCGGCCGCCACGCCCGGTCGTCGGCGTCGCCATGGTATCTCGGGATTCCTGGAGCGCCTGGCGGCGCTGATCCCTCAACTCCTCGCCGATCTTCTCATACCGCTTCTTCCGGGCCGCGACCAGATCGTCCACCGCCTTGGTGGTCTTGACGGCCTTCTCTTCCGTCGCAACTTTCTTGACGAACGCCATCTCGTCCTCGAATTGCTTTTGTACCGACCGCAGGAGCATGGTCCGGTTGTCCGACCGGCGAAGGACCCAGGCCCGCTGCTCGTTGACGCTGTTGGCGTCGAGCGTCTGGAGCGGCGTCTGGAGCGAGGCCATCTGCTGAAGCTGCTTGGCGATGACGTTCGGATCGATCGTGAAGCCTTCCGGCCGACGCGATGCGCTCGCCACCACCGGCGCGGCCTGCGTCGCCGGGCCGGCCATGCCGTAGGGGTCCTCAACGACCGGCAGCGTGCCGCCGTGCTGCTGAAGCACCTGCACCATCTCCTGAGAGCCCTTTCGCTGGGCGATCATGATCGCCGTCTGTCCGTTGTTGTCTTTGGCGTTGACATCGGCGCCGGCCTTGATCAGAGCCTCGACGATCTCGATCTGCCCCATCATCGCGGCGCAGTGCAGAGCGGTCATGCCCGTGGCGTTCTTGGCAGTAGGACTTGCCTTGGCCTCCAGGAGAATGTTGACGACATCCAACTGACCCGACATACAGGCCGCCATGAGCGGCGTGCTGCCGGCGGAGTCTTTGACGTTCGGATTGGCCCCCGCCTTCAGAAGGAGAGTCACCGCCTCGGGACTGTACGCGTCGACCGCGAGCTTGATCGGCACGTTCCCGTTGTCGTCCGGCGCGTTGATGTCGGCCTTGTTGTCGATGTGCTTCTGAAGCTGGGGGATGTCGCCCGTCGCAGCCGCGCCGTGCAGAGTCTTGGCTTGCTGCCCCTGGACAACCGTCGAACCGCCGAACACGAACGCCAAAACGCCTACCGCAACCACCGTCAGCCGTCTCACAGGATATCCCTTCTCAATGCCAGCACCGATCTTCTAGGACCGCCGCACTTACGGAGTTCGATCGCCTGCCATTATACACCAGGAATGCCCGACAAGCAAAAAAACGGCGCCGGTCCTCGCTTCGCTCCCCCCCGCCCTGGAGGGGCTCCCGACCTGTCTTCCTGCTTTTTTGCTTTTCCTGGACGTCTCTTCCCATTACAATCCTGCCAGATATCTCTTGCAAGAGGAGCCGCATGGATAACGAAATGCCTCACGAACTGACGCCGCAATACCTCAAGCAGGCCCTCAAGGCATTCAAGAAGCGGCTCAAGTTGACCCGCCTCGACGAGGAGTCCAGCCTGGGCGGCGGCCCCTTTAGCGGCGGGCGAGGCTCGGGGATCGTCGCTATCCAGGCCCCCAACCAGTATCCGCGCGAAGTCTGGGAGAAACTCGTCGAACAAGGGAAGCTCCGCCGGGCCGGGTCGGGTCTCTACGAGCTGACGGACGACCCAAGCGGCCCACACGCCTGAGACTGATCCGACCCAATCTCTGCAAATCACGGCCGCGAGCAATACGACCTAGACGCCAGCGGCCGGAATCTGGACTTCCACAGCCAGGCCGTCTTCCTGGACGCGTCCGTCCCGATCGCCAAATGGCTCACCCTCCAGGGCGAAGCGTTCTGGGGAAAGGATCTCGACAACTACTACGGCGGCATCGGCCAGGGGATCAACACGACGACGCGGGCGAACGACGACGGATCAGCCTTCTCATCACTCTCCGCTCTAGGAAGCCCAGGCGGGTTCATCCGCTCGCTTGGGCCCCTTTCATTTCCCCGTCTTCGCCATACCACTCGCAGATCACTGTCTCGACCTCCTTGCGGGTCCTGGCCTTGAGAAGGGCCTGCACGACCTGCTTGCGCTTGGGGTGCCGCCGGACATAATAGACGAGGAACTTGCGGAAGTAGCCGACCGCCCTGTGTTCAGGGTAGCCCTCGGCGACCCGGGCCAGATGCTCCAGAAGGACCCCCTTCTGCTCGGCCAATCCCGGCGGCGAAGGCAGACCCTTTCCCTCCCAGAGACTCCGTAACTCTTTAAATATCCAAGGGTTGCCGATCGAACCCCTGGCTGCGACGAAACCGTCGAGGCCGGTCTCTTTGAGCTGACTGAGGCTCTCCTGGGCGTCAAAGACATCTCCGCTGGCGATGACGGTCGCCGAGGGAAACTGCCGTTTGACTTCGACCAGCAGGCCCCAGTCGGCCTTGCCGCGGTAGCGCTGCGACACCGTCCGGCCGTGGATGACCAGGGCGTCAACGCCCTGCTCGATCGCGCGAGTCACGATCTCCCAGAAGTTCTCCCGGGACTGAGCCGAGTGGTTGGTGCCGATCCGCAGTTTCATCGTCACAGGACAGGACACCGTGCCGCGCACGGCCTTGAGGATCTCGATGGCCTTGTCCGGGTAATCGAGCAAAGCCCCGCCGCGTCCTCGCCGCATCACCTTCGGGGCTGGACACGCGCAGTTGATGTCGATCAGATCGTATCCCGCCCCCACCAGGGCTCTGGCAGCCTTGGCCATCGTCTCAGGCGTCTTGCCCAGGATCTGGGCCCCTACCGGGTGCTCGTCGTCCCCTGGCAGGAAGCACGACTTCGAAAGGACATCCGGCCGAGCGACGCTCTTGGCCAGCATGACGTCCGCAAGAGCGAACGGGCAGCCGTAACGACGGGCGAACATCCTCATCGGGTAGTCGCTGTAGCCGCTCAGTGAGGCCTGGAAGAACGGCACATCTAATGCCAGAGAACCGAGTTTCAACGCCACATTGCCGCCCATACAACTTGCTGTTTACGTTCCAAAGTCAATTACTGCACTTGCCAGGCCGCTGTTTCTCGGACGTATCTGACTGATTGCCCCTGCTTCACCCATCCTGCCAGATCCATTCCACAAGGCGTTCGGCTCCCGCGATCACGAAGTTTCCATGCTGCAGATCTACTCACGTACCTATCTATATATATGTGCGCACCAACGCGAAGCCTCCCTTATAGCCAAACCACGAAGCCAGGGATCCGTGACCAAGAAATCGCACCCCCCCACTGCCCGCTCAACGCCAGTCATGCCAGTCACCACCCCATGCCCCCGCCTGACAGCTCCCCTGCGATCAGTACTGATATGGCGTTCACGCCTCTTCGCCGCACACGACGCCGAGAACATCCGTGATACGCTCGAACTCGTCCAGCGACTCAAAGTCGATCACGATCCGCCCGCTTCGGCCGCTCTTCTTCGTTTCGATCGCGACCCGAGTCCCCAGGTGCCGGGAGAGCTTGCCTTCGAGGTCCACGATGTTGGCCGGCTTGGCGCGGGGCACCGGCCTCTGCACCGGCTGCTCCGCCATGTGCATTCGAACAAGCCGCTCCACTTCTCGCACACTCAAGCGCCCCGCCAGCGCGCGGTTGGCCAGCTTGCGCCGGAGCTCGTCTGTCGGAAGGGCGAGGATCGCCCGCGCGTGACCCATCGAGAGCTGGCCGTTGATGAGCATGCTTTTAAGCTCCTCCGGCAGATCGAGCAGACGCAGGTAATTGGCGATCACCGACCGGTCTTCACCCAGTCGCTCCGCCGCCTCCGTCTGCGTCAGGGAAAACGCGCCCAGGTAGTGCTGATACGCCTTGGCCCGCTCGATCGGATTCAGGTCCCGCCGGTGAATGTTCTCCACAAGCGACCATTCGAAGAGCTGCTCGTCGGTCACCTCCCGGACGACCGCAGGAATCACCTTAAGGCCCACCATCTCCGCAGCGCGGAAACGGCGCTCGCCGGCAATGAGCTGGTAGCCGCCTTGGAACGGACGGACGATAATCGGCTGGACCACACCATTGGCCTTGATGGAATCCGCCAATTCCTTGAGATCATCATCGTTCCATATTGTCCTTGCCTGGTAGGGATTTGCACGAATGGAGCCAAGGGGCAGCGAACGGAAGGAGTCGCCGACAGCAGCGTCTGGTGGCAATATATCTAACGCCGGCGCAGCGGCCTGCATCTCAGGCACCGTTCGGTCTGAGACCACTGGCGGCGTTGCACTTATAGGACCCAAAAGAGCTTCCAGCCCCCTACCAAGGTGCCGTGGTTTGTCAGTTTTTCCCATGCCCATATCCGACTCCTTCACGATCCCTTCTCACACATAGGTCAGTTCCGCCATTCTAGACGCACAAGCCTTCCCCGCTCAAGACTATTTCGGCTGCCTCCTTTCAACTTCTTCACAATTCCTCACTCCCGATAACCACGAAACCGCCGCCATGCGTCATTTCCCCAGTGTGGAGACGGTCTGCTCCGACCGACGTCGCCGCCGCCCATCACCCCCGAAAATCGACTCCC
>JAAYVJ010000481.1 GCA_012517265.1 Planctomycetota bacterium
GCGAGACTGCGCTGTCTGCGCTCGACCTGGCACTTGGCCGTTTCACACTTCGAGCCCTTCAGGAACAACTTCATTCCTTCGCGGCGGCAAATCCTGCAGGATGGACCTACATAACGTCCCATATCAATCGATCTCCTGTGACCTTCCCGGAGTCCTATACACGTCTACGCTTCGGCGGCCGGCACCCATTGTGCGGCAGCGGCGTCACATCCTCGATGGAGGCGATCCGCAGCCCCGCGGCCTGAAGCGCGGAGATCGCAGATTCCCGGCCGGCGCCGGGCCCCTTGACTCGAATCTCCACTTCCCGCACGCCATTTCGCATGGCGGCGTTGGCACAGTTCTGGGCCGCCTGCTGGGCGGCGTACGGGGTGCTCTTGCGCGAGCCCTTGAAGCCCACGCAGCCCGCCGAGCTCGAGCAGATCGCCGCGCCGTCCATGTCGGTGATCGTGATCAGCGTGTTGTTGAACGTCGCCTTGACGTGGACAATCGCTCGAACCACATTCTTTCTGACTTTTCGTTTTGCGCTTTTTGCCATGTGCTTTCTCTTTGTTCTCGTGCTCTGGTGTCCAACGCCTTCCAGACGAACGATTCCCGTTTGCCCGGCGTTGCGGCGAGCTTGTTAGCCTCGCTGCTCCTTCACGCCCTTCTTGCCGGCAACGGTCTTGCGCGGGCCCTTGCGGGTGCGTGCGTTGCTCTGCGTGTGCTGCCCGCGGACCGGCAACCCTCGTCGGTGCCGGATGCCCCGGTAACATGCGATGTCGCGAAGCCGCGCGATGTTCTGGGCGACCTGCCTGCGAAGCTGACCCCCGACGACGTAGTTGCGGTCGATGATCTGCGTAATCCGGCTGAGCTCGTCTTCGCTGAGCTTGTTGGCCTTGGTCATCTGGTCGATCTGAGCTTCCTTGAGAATCAGCTCCGACGTGTGTCGGCCGATTCCCGGGATGTACGTCAGCGAGATCCAGATCGTCTTGTTGTCCGGAATATCAACACCAACTATACGCGGCATAAATTAAGCGTCCTCTCTGTAACCATTCTGACTCGATTCGTCCGTCGACCGCCAAGCCCGCGATCACCCTTGCCGCTGCTTGTGCCGGGGGTTCGAGCAGATGATCCGCACGACGCCCTTGCGGCGAACGATCTTGCAGTTTTCACAAATTCGTTTGACTGAGCTTCTTACCTTCATAGTCGATCCCACACATTCGCAAGGCCCGCCTCGGACGAACTCGTCCGGCCGGGCCCGGTCTCAATGTCGCAACACGATTCGTCCGCGGGTCAGGTCGTACGGCGACATCTCCACCGTCACCACGTCGCCCGGCAGGATGCGGATGAAGTTCATGCGCATCTTCCCCGACACATGGGCCAGGACCTTGTGCCCCTTTTCCAGTTCCACCCTGAACATGGCGTTGGGCAGGGCCTCGATGACCTTTGCCTGCAGCCGTATCGCATCTTTCTTCGCCATCAGCGTTACCGTGGTCTTGTCAGAACCTCACAGCCACCCTTCACGATGGCTATCGTATGCTCAAAATGAGCGGAAAATCTACCATCTTTCGTGACCACCGTCCAGCCATTTCCCAACGTCCGGACTCCGTAGCCGCCGGCGTTGATCATCGGCTCGACCGCAATCACCATCCCCTCGGTCAGGAGGATGTCGTCCTCCAGGAGATCCCGGCTGACGAAATTGGGGACCTTCGGGTCCTCGTGCATCCGCGTCCCGATGCCGTGCCCGACGAAATCCCGAACCACCGAGAAACCGGCCGACTCCGCGTGCTTCTGCATCCTGGCGGCCACCTGGCTCCACTTGACGCCCGGCCTGGCCATCGAGATCGCGATGTCAAGCACCTCGCGGGTCACGTCCATCAGACGCCGGTTCACCTCGGCGACGTTGCCGATCGGAACCGTCACCGCCGCGTCGCCGCAGTAGCCGTTGAGCCGGACCCCGAAGTCCACGCTGAGCAGATCCCCGTCCTTCAGCGCCGCCGTTTCCGACGGGATGCCGTGAACCACTTCGTCGTTGATCGACGCACAAATGGCTCCCGGGAACGGCTTTCTGCCCTTGGGATGCGGAACGCCCTTGAACAGGGCTTCCGCCCCGGCCTGGGCCGTCATATCCAGGGCCACCTTGTCCAGGTGCCCCGTCGTCATGCCGGGCGCCGCGATTCTCTGTAGTTCTGAAAGAACGTCGGCTACAACGACCCCCGCCTGACGCATCAACTCGATTTCTCTTCGGCTGCGAAGCGTTATAGCCATTCCACGACTTCATGTCCGCGCCGTCAAGGGTGCTCCCCCTGTCCGGCCTACTTCTTCTTTCCCGCCAAGCGATCGAGCTTCTCGAAGATCACCTTCGCCACCACATCGGCGTCGCCGCTGGCGTCGATATCGTCGACGGTCCGCTTGCTCTTGTAGTAATCCACGACCGGCTCGGTCTGTCGGTAATACGTCTCCAGCCGGTTGCGAACCACCTCTTCCGTGTCGTCCGGCCGCTGCACCAGGGCGGCACCGTCCTTGTCGCAGACGCCGGCGACCTTCGGCGGCATGTTCTTCACATGGTACACCGCGCCACACTTGGGACAACTGCGTCGGCCCGTGATCCGCGCCACGACGACGCCGTCATCGACGACCAGATTCATCACGACGTCGATGCCGCCGCCCTTGGCGGCCAAGGCCTTGTCCAGGACTTCCGCCTGGTTGACAGTCCTGGGGAACCCGTCCAACACGACCCCGGCGGACGCATCTTTCATCGCCCGGCTCATCATCTCGACGACCAGCTCGTCCGGCACCAGCGCGCCTGCGTCCATATAGCCCTGGGCCTTCCTTCCCAGCTCCGTCCCCGCGGCACGCTCGCGACGGAGGATGTCCCCGCTGGAAAGATGCAGGACGCCGTAGCGGTCCGCAATCCGTTTGCAGTGCGTTCCCTTGCCGGCGCCCGGTGCACCCAACAGGACTATTCTCATGCGTACGCCCCCTTGATTCTTCCGGAAGAGGTGAACCCCTCGTAGCTCCGCATCAGCAGGTTCGCCTCGATCTTCTGGACCAAGTCGAGCGAAACGCTAACGACGATCAGCAACCCCGTGCCGCCGAGGAATGTCGTCACCCGCCAGTCAATGCTCAATGCGTGGGCAATCACGGTCGGGATGATCGAGATCGCGGCCAGAAACGCGGCTCCGTAGTACGTGATCCGCGTCATAACCGTCTCCAGATACTCGGCCGTCCTCTTGCCCGGCCGCAGACCCGGGATGAAGCTTCCGGAGTCGCGGAGGTTCTTCGCCATCTCGCGGGGCTGGAACTGGACCGTCACCCAGAAGTACGCGAACAGGAAGATCAGCGCCATGTAGAAGACGTTGTACGTGTACGCCCCGGGGCTCATCGCCTGGCTCAGCCGGTTCAAGAGCCAAGAGTTCGGGAACGCCTGACGGATGTAGTCGACGATGATCGGCGGGAACATCATGAAGCTCGACGCGAAGATGATGGGCATGACGCCGCCGTGGTTGACACGCAGAGGCAGATAGTGCCTGGCTCCGCCGTACATCCGCCGCCCGCGCATCTGCTTGGCCTGCTGGATCGGGATTCGGCGCTGGGCCTGGGTGATCAGGATGGCGCCGGCCACCACGGCCACGAAGGCCACGCCCAGGAATAGGACCTTGGCCGGTCCGATGTTGCCGCCCTCGGCGCCTCCCCGCAGGCTCATCTGCGTGAACAACTGGTACATCGCCCACGGCATGCGGGCGATGATGCCGGCCATGATGATCAGGCTGATGCCGTTTCCGATGCCGTATTCGTCAATCTGCTCGCCGAGCCACATCAGGAAGATCGTGCCCGCCGTCATCGCGATGACGCCCATGAAGATGGCGAACCGCTCCATTCCCGGATAAATCAACTGATGCTCGCCCCGCGTCATCATCTGGATGTACATGATCGCCTGAATAATGCAGATCAGCACCGTCAGATATCGCGTGTACTCCTGGATCTTCTTATAGCCGGTCTGGCCCTCCTGACGGAGCTTCTTGAGGGAGGGGATCACTTCGCCCAGAAGCATCAGGATGATCGACGCCGTAATGTACGGCATAATGCCCAGGCCGAACAGGCTGCTCTGGCTCAGGGTGCCGCCCGTGAAGATCTGGAGGTACTCGGCGGCTCGCCCCAGCGGGTTGTTCGTATCCCGCGTCTGCGAGAGCGCCTCGATGGCCGCCTGGTTGAACCCGGGGATCTGAATGTGGAACCCGACACGGTAGATCGCCAGCAACGCCACGGTAAAGAGGATCTTGTTCCGTAGGTCCTGGATCCTGAAGATGTTGACTACTGTTCCAATCACTGGATCATTCTCCACACGCCGCGCGCCCGGGCCGTCCCCCGCGCGGCGATGAGACCCTTAAGCATGCTGTTTCTGCTTGCCCTTGATCGGCTTGACTTCAATCGACAACTTCGTCGCGGTACCGCCGCAGTCGGTGATCTTCTGCTCGGCGCTCTTGCTGAACTTGTGCGCGACGACCTGCAGCTTCTTGGTCAGCTCCCCGTCCCCCAGGATCTTGACCTTGCTGCTCTTGCCCGCGATCAGGCCGGCGGCCGAGAGCTGTTCGACCCCGACCTGCGCCCCGTCGTCGAACCGCTCCAGCTCGCAGATGTTGACCACCTCGAACCGCGTCGCGAAGTTCTTGTTATTGAATCCGCGCTTCGGGAAATGCCGGAACTGCGGGATCGCTCCGCCCTCATACAGGGAGAAGCGCTTCGCGCCGGAGCGGCTCATCGCGCCCTTGCTGCCGCGTCCGGCGGTCTTGCCGAGGCCTGAACCGCGCCCGCGGCCGACGCGCTTACGTGCTTTGTGTTTTCCTACGACGGAAGTAATTTCATGACTTAACATTCAGATCACCCACTTGGCCATGGTTGCGATTACGAAAGTGCAACGCCTCGTAGAGCCTGGACCGCTTCTTTGCTTCTCAGTTTCAACAAGCCGTCGATCGTGGCTTTGACGACGTTCTTGGCCGACGTGCTGCCGTAGACCTTCGTCAATGCGTCGCGAACTCCGGCATACTCGAGGACGGCACGCGTGCTGGAGCCGGCGATCACGCCCGTTCCCGGGCTGGCCGGAGCCAGAACCACTCGCGTCGCCCTGTACTTGCCGATCACCTGGTGCGGGATCGTGCTGCCGACGAGGGGCACCTGGTACATCGCCTTCTTGGCGTCCTTGATCCCCTTCTCGACCGCGTTGGGCACTTCGTTGGCCTTGCCGTAGCCGATGCCGACCGAGCCGGCCCGGTCCCCAACGACTACGAGAGCCGCAAAGCTGAACCGCCGACCGCCCTTGACAACCTTCGCGCACCGATAGATCTTGACAACCGTGTCTTCCAACGGTTTCTCTTCGAATTCCGGTGTCCTAACTGGTTCTGCTGCCAACTGTCGTCTCCCAGTCTCAAAGGCCTTCATCAGAAAGCCAGACCTGCCTTTCTTGCCGCATCGGCAAGGGCCTTAACCCGCCCGTGATACTTGTACGGGCCTCGATCGAAGCACACGCATTTGATGCCGACGTCCAGCGCCTTCTTGGCGAGCTGCTCCCCGACCGCCTCGGCGGCCTTCTTGTTGCCCCCCTTGGGCAGCGACTCCCGCACCGCCTTGACCTGCGTGCTGGCGGCCACCAGCGTGACGCCAGCCGTGTCATCAATCAGTTGTGCGTAGATGTTGCGGTTGGACCGGAATACCGACAGACGCGGCCGATCCGGGGTGCCGCTGACCTTCTTTCGCACGTGACGTCTGCGGCGAAGCGCCGCCTTTTTGTGTTGCTCAGTCTTCATACGTTTTCGTCAGTTCAAATCCGCGCCCATGCGATACGGGCGACTCCCGTCGAACTCTCTGTTACGCCCCGCCGGAGGCGAACGCCTTGCCGACCTTGCGGCGCAGACGCTCGTCGGCGTATCGAATGCCCTTGCCCTTGTACGGCTCGGGCGGCTTGACCTTGCGGATGTCGGAGGCGAACTGGGCCACCAGGCACTTGTCCATGCTCGCCAGGCTGAACTTCGCCGGCACTTCGTTGCCTCTCGTGGCCGCCACCTCGATCGTCACCTTCACACCCTTGGGGATCGGAAGCTCCACGGTGTGGGCAAACCCGACCGTCAACACCAGCTTGCCGCCCTGTTCCTTCACGCCGTAGCCGGTGCCATAGATCTCCAGGCTCTTCTTGTAGCCGGTCGTGACCCCCACCATCATGTTGGCGATCAGCGCCCGGGTTGTGCCGTGCAGTTCCCTGTTGCGCCGCACCTCGGGCTGCGGGTTCGTCACGATCACCGACTTGCCGTCCTCGACCTTGACGGTCAGGCACGGATCGTAGGCGAACTGCAACGTTCCCAGCGGCCCCGTCACCTTCACGGTGTTCTTTGCGTGTTCGACCTTCACCCCTTTGGGTACGTCAACCGGTTTGTTGCCAATTCGACTCATTAGTATACCGTGCAAAGGACCTCACCGCCGACCTTGTGCTGGCGGCAGTTGCGGTCGCTGATTATGCCCTTGCTGGTGGACACGACAGTGATGCCCATTCCCCCCAGAACAACCGGGAGATCGTCCACGGACGAGTACTTGCGGCACCCGGGCTTGCTGACCCGCTGGATCTCCGTGATGGCCGGCCGGCCGTCCGGATCGTACTTCAGCGTGATTCGCAGAAATCCCTGCTTGCCGTCGTCGATGCGGTCATAGCCCTCAATGTACCCCTCGCTCTTGAGGACTTCCGCAATGCCCTGACAGATCTTCGACGCCTTCACATCGGCCGTCGCCTTGTCGGCACGGCTCGCATTGCGAATTCGCGTCAGCATGTCAGCTATCGGATCGCTCCAACTCATAGTATCCTATCCTGCACGTTCCGGGTTGCGGATCGTCGCGTCTCCAGTAATCACCAGCTTGCCTTCTTCACGCCCGGGATCTTGCCTTCATGCGCCAGTTTCCTGAAGCAAAGCCGGCAGATCTTGAACTTGCGGTACACGGCGTGGGACCGGCCGCACAGCTCGCAGCGGGTGTACCCTCTGACGCGGAACTTCGGTTTCTTCTTGACTTTCAGCTCTAATGCCTTCGTTGACATCAACGCACTCCACTGTTTGACTGAGCCCGCGACTACTCGATCGCCTTGCTCGTGGCCTGGCCTCGGAACGGCATTCCGAACAGGGACAGCAGCCGCCGCGCCTCTTCGTCCGTCCTGGCCGTCGTCGTGAACGTGATATTCATCCCCTGCTGAAACTCGACCTTGGCCGGATTGATCTCCGGGAACACACTCTGCTCGCCCAGGCCCATCGAGTAGTTGCCGCGCCCGTCGAAGCTGTTGGGATCCAAGCCGCGGAAGTCGCGCACTCGCGGGATCGCCAGGTTGATCAGCCTGTCCATGAACTCGTACATCCGGGTGCCCCGCAGCGTCACCTTCAGGCCGGTTTCCTGGCCCTGGCGAACTTTGAAGTTCGACACGCTCTTGCGGGCCTTGCACGTCAGCGGCATCTGCCCGCTGATCGTCGCCAGATCCTTACGAGCCAGCTCGATGTACTTCTTGTCCTGCGTGGCCTTCCCGACGCCCATCGAGATCACGACCTTCTCCACCTTGGGCACCGCCATGACGGTCGTATACCCGAACTCCTTCGTGAGCTGGCCGATGATCTTCGCTTTGTAGAGGTCTTTCAAACGCGCCATAATCTCTGCTCGATTCCTCGGGCTCTGGTTACTTCTTCGCCTTCTTGATGACTCCCAGCTCCGTGCCGTCGGCCGCCACCCGCTTCTTCCCGCCATCGGCGGTCTGCTCGTAGCGCACCCGCGTCCCCTTGGACGTCTTGGGATTCACCGGCAACACGTTGCTGATATGGATGGGCTGCTCGACGCTGATCCGGCCGCCCTGGGGGTTGCGCCGCGAGGGACGAACGTGTTTTTTGGCGATGTTCTGCCCCTGGACGACCACCATACTCTTGTCGGGGTATACGTGCAGGACGCGGCCGGTATTGCCCTTATGGTCGCCCGCGATGATCTGCACCGTGTCACCTTTCTTCACATGCAAGGCCATTTATCCGCCTCTTCGTATCCAACAGGATCCCAAAATCGTTCCGACCGTCTTTACACAACCTCGCCGGCCAGAGAGATGATCTTCATATAGTTCTTCTCACGCAGCTCCCGCGCGACCGCCCCGAAGATGCGGGTGCCGATCGGGTTGCCTTCGCCGTCGACCATCACCGCGGCGTTCTTGTCGAACTTGACATAGCTGCCGTCCGGCCGCCTGATCGCCGTCGTCGTGCGGATGATGACCGCTTTGTGCACCTTCTTGTCGTCCAACTGGCACGTGGGCAGCGACTTCTTGATCGCCACGCACACGATGTCGCCCACGCTGGCCGTGCCGCGGGTGAACTGGCCCCGGGCGCTGGTCTTGCCCACGACGTGAATGCACTGCGCCGACTTCACTCCCGAGTTGTCGGCGATGTCCAACATGGTTTCGTTCTGAATCATAGCTTCTGCATCTCGTATGAGGTTTTACGCCTGCACGCTCTTCTGAAGCACGCGGATCACGCGCCAACTCTTGGTCTTGCTGTACGGGCGAGACTCGCAGATCTCCACGACGTCCCCGACCCCGCACTGGTTCAACTCATCGTGAACCGCCAGCCTGGTCCTGCGCCGAATGTACTTGCCGTACTTGGGGTGCTTGACCCGGTAGTCGATCGTCACCCGAAGGCTCTTGATTCCGCTCTTGCTGCTGACGGTGCCCGTCAGCGTCTTGATCTTCTTGGTCGTTTCCATATCAGCGACTTTCCGCGATTCGCAACGGCAGTGCTTCACGCACTCTTCTGGTGCAAAACGGTCTTGATCCGGGCGATGTCCCGCCGGGCGTTAATAATGGCCTTGGAGTTCTCCAGTTTCTCCGTCACTGCCTGCGACCGGAGCTCGAACAGGCGCTTCTCCAGATCCTGCAGCGACGTCTGCAGCTCATCCTGGCTCATTTCTCTCAACTGCTTGGCTTTCACCTTGAAGTCCTCTCTCAGACGGTACGTCCGCGCTTGACCAGTCGGCACCGAACGGGCATCTTGTGCGCCACGCGAGACAGCGCCTGCTTGGCCACTTCCTCGCTGACGCCGCCGATCTCGAAGCAAATCTGACCGGGCCGCACGCGGGCAACCCAGTACTCCGGCTCGCCCTTGCCCTTGCCCATACGGGTCTCCAGCGGCTTGCCGCTGACCGGCTTGGCCGGAAAGATCCGAATGTACACTCTGCCTTCACGGTGCAGGTAGTGAGTCGCGGCCACGCGGCCGGCCTCAATGTTCTTCGCGGTCACCCAGCTCATCTCCAGCGACTGCAGGCCGTAGTCCCCGAACGCGACGTAGTTGCCGCGCTGGGCGTTGCCCTTCATCCGGCCTCGCTGGCTCTTACGATATTTGACTCTCTTAGGCATCATCGCCATAAGGTACCTCTCAATCCTTCAAAGCCGTCCGCTCAGGACTGACCTTCCACTTGCCCAGCGGGCGTCTCCGCGGCCTGTCCCGCATCCGCCGGATGGCCGGAACCGCCACGCGGTTCGCCCCGGCCCGCACCCGGTCCCATCCGCCGAGGCGGACGACGACGACGGTTCTCAGACGGCTCCAGCACTTCGCCGAACTTGCCCCGGTAGATCCACACCTTGATGCCGATCGCCCCGTACGTCGTCCGGGCCGTCGCCTGGGCGTAGTCCACGTCGGCGTCGAGCGTGTGAAGCGGGATGCTGCCCATCTTCTGCGTTTCCGTGCGGGCCATTTCCGAACCCGCCAGGCGGCCCGCGCAGGTGATCTTCACGCCCTTGGCCCCCGCGTTGATCGCAGCCTCGCAGAACTGCTTCATCGTCCGGCGGAAGGAAGCCCGCTTGCTGAGCTGCTCGGCGATCGCCTCGCCCACCAGCGCCGCGTTCAGATCGGGCTCCTTGATCTCGATCACGTTCACGGTCACCTTGCGGCCCGTCACGCCCTCAAGCTCCTCGCGAAGCTTGTCAACCTCGCCGCCCCGCGGGCCGATCACCACGCCGGGCCGTCCGCTGTGCAACGTCACGTTGACCTCGTTGCGGGTGCGGATGATCTCGACCTTCGCCACGGCGCCCTTGGGCATCTGGCGGTTGAACCGGTCGTCGATGTATTTGCGAATCTTCTGGTCCTCGACGAGGAAGTCGCCGTAGTTGGCCTTCGGGGCGAACCACGTGCTCTGCCAGCCGAGCGTGATTCCCGTCCTGAACCCAATTGGAGATGTTTTTTGACCCATAGTCCGGTTTCTCAGTTCACGTCTTTCCTGTGCTTGATCACGCTTGGGCAACAGTCACATGAATGTGGCAGGCCTTCTTGCGAATCGGGTGGGCCCGGCCGCGGTCCTTGGGAATCCACCGTTTCGTGCCCAGCCGGATCCCGGCCTCGTCGACTCGCGCCTCCTTGACGACCAGAGCGTTGACGTCGGCCTGATGCTCGTCCGCGTCGGCCATCGCCGCCTTGAGAACCTTGTCCACCATCGGGGCGGCGCGCTTGCGCGTGAACTTCAGCGTGTCGATCGCGTCCTGCACCCGGCGGCCAACGATCAGGTCCGTCACCAGGCGAACCTTCCGGGCCGCCATCGGGGCGTACTGGTAGGACGAATGCCAATCACTGATCTCGACGGGCTCCACGGAGAGAGCCTCCGCCAAGCGCCGCACGTCTTCGGCCTTGGGCAAGGGCCGGAACAAGCCTCGCTCCCAGTTCTTCACCGCCGCGACGGCCTCCTTCATACTCCGGCCGCCGTGGGCGATGGTGCGGGCCAGCTGCTCCACCGTCACGCCCTTCTCGTTCGATACTTCAATCAGCTTCGTAGCGCTCAACATAAACCATGCCTCAGGTTCGGTCGACCCTTGCTAGTCCTGCGCGGCCAACCCGCATGTACTACTTCAATTTTTTGCTGGAGTGTCCTCGGAACGACCGCGTCAGTGAGAACTCGCCCAGCTTGTGTCCGACCATGTCCTCGGTGACGAACACTTTATTGAACACTTTCCCGTTGTGGACCATGAAGGTGAACCCGACGAACTCCGGCACGATCGTGCACCGGCGCGCCCAGGTCTTGATCGCATCCCGTGTGCCCGCGCTGGTCTGCTTGGCCACCTTGCTCAGGAGCTTCTCGTCTACAAACGGCCCTTTTTTCAGAGATCTTCCCATCGTCTTCTCTCGTTCAGCGTCCTGGGGCTGGCTGCCCTCGGCGCCGGTCGCCCCGGCGACTACAGCACCAGCTGCCCTTGTGTAGTGTTCCGGCGTCTTCGAATGATCCTGGAATTGCTCGTCTTGCGCGGGCTGCGGGTCTTACCGCCCTTGGCAAGCACGCCCGTCGGCGAGCACGGATGACGTCCGCCGTTGGAACGTCCCTCGCCGCCGCCCATCGGGTGGTCGACCGGGTTCTGCGCCTTGCCTCGCACATGCGGGCGTTTGCCGCGGTGCCGCATCCGGCCCGCCTTGCCGATCCGGATGTTCTGGTGATCCGGGTTGCTCAACCGCCCGATCGTCGCCCGACATTCCTTGCGGACCATCCGCATTTCGCCGCTCGGCAGAACGATCGTCACCCAGTCGCCCTCCTTCGCCACGATCCTGGCCGCGCTGCCGGCGCCGCGAACCATCCGCCCGCCCTGCCCCGCGGTCAGCTCGACGTTGTGCACTTCCAAGCCCGAGGGAATCGAGCCCAACGGCATGCAGTTGCCCGTCTTGGGCTCGCACACCTGCCCGCTCTCCAGCACGTCGCCCACGGTCACGCCCATGGGGGCGAGAATATACCTCTTCTCGCCGTCCTCGTACTGAAGCAGCGCGATGAAGCACGTGCGGTTCGGGTCGTACTCGATCGACGCCACCTTGGCGGTCATTCCGTCCTTATTGCGTTTGAAATCGATCAGGCGATAAATCCGCCTGGCGCCGCCGCCGCGAAACCGCACGGTCGCCTTGCCGCTGTGGTTCCGGCCGCCGGACTTGCCGATTCTCTTGCAGAGCGTCTTTTCCGGTCTGTCGGTCGTCAGTTCGGCATAATCGTTCACCGAACTGTTCCGGCGCCCTGCGCTTGTCGGTCTGTAGATTCGAATGCCCATACTTCTATCTCTTTCCAGGATCCGCCGGATCAGAACAGATCAATATGATGATCGGGCTGCAAGTACACGACCGCCTTTTTCCAGGTCGGCGTGGTGCCCATCACTCTTCCTCTTCGCCGCGGCTTGCCGACGCGGTTGGCGGTGCAAACCTTGTCGACCTTGACCCCGTAGATCCGCTCCACGGCGTTCTTGATTTCCGTCTTGTTCGCCTTCCTGTTCACCTCGAACGAGTATGCGCCCTTGACGTTCGCAAAGTGCATGCCCTGCTCGGTGACGATCGGCCGGACTATCACGCTGTAATCATCCATCGGTAACTCGAATCAAAACCGGAGCCAACCTTTTCACGATCAACGGTTCACGCCGTCGCCTGTTCCTCGACCTTTCCGCTGCGATCCAAGAACGACAGGATCGCATCCTTCGTGAAGAGCATCTGCTTGTGATTCACGATCGCCGCGGCATTCAAATCCGCCACGGGGAGCACATCCACCTTCTGAAGATTCCTCGCGGACTTGTACACATTCTCATCCGCGTCGCGGATCGCCACCAGACAGCTCCGGTCAATCTTGAGGTTCTTCAGAACACCGGCAAAGTCCTTTGTGCGTGGCTTCTCGAACGCCAGGGCGTCCACCACCACCACGCTGTGCTGCCTGAGCTTGGCCAGAACGGCCGAATCTCTCGCGAGCTTGCGCTGCTTCTTCGGCATCGCCTGGCTGAAATCGCGGGGCTTCTTCGCAAAGGTCGTGCCGCCGCCGACCCGCTTGCCGCCGGCCCGCCGGGTGCCCATGCGGGCGTTGCCCGTGCCCTTTTGCCGATAGACCTTCTTGGTCGACCCGGCCACAACGCCTCGGCTCTTCGTCGTCGCGGTTCCCACACGCTTGTTCGCGTGGTACATGACGATCGCCTGCTTGAGCAACGCGTACCGCACGCAGCCGCCGAGCACGGCTTCATCCACCTTGAGCGTGTCCACCTGCTGCCCGCTGGTATTGAATACAGTCAACTCAATCATGTCAGAATCCAGTCTATACACCCAGGCTCTTGGCCTTCTTCACGATGCAATAGCCGCCGGCGGGGCCCGGGATCGCGCCCTTGACCACCAGCAGATTGTTCTCGACGTCGACCGCCATCACGGGGTGGTTCTTGCTCGTGACCCGCACGTCCCCCATGTGGCCGCCCATTCGCTTGCCCTTCTTGAGGCCGCCGCCCATACCGGCGTTCATCGCGTGGCTCGAAATCGAGCCCGGCGCCCGGTGCTTGCGCTCGGTGCCGTGCGAGGCCGGGAAACCCTTGAAGCCATATCGCTTCATCGGGCCGGCGAAACCTTTGCCCTTGCTGGTGCCGACGACGTCCACGGACTTGATGCCTTCGAACACCGCCACCGTGACCGAGTCCCCCGCCTTGTACGGAGACTCCGCCTTGGCCGGCAAGCGCCACTCCCGAACGAACCGCTTCGGAGTCGTGCCCGCCTTCTTGGCGTGCCCGATCTCCGGCGCCGTCTGGCGGGAGGCCTTCGCGTCCTCGAAGCCCAACTGCACCGCGTTGTACCCGTCGCTGGCACTGGTCTTGACTTGCGTCACGGTGCACGGACCAGCCTGGATGACGGTCACCGGGATCAGCCGGCCCGCCTCGTCGTACACCTGGGTCATACCCACTTTCTTGCCAAGTAACATCGTCATAGCTGACGTCCTAGCCCCTACGCCTTGATCTTAACGAACACCCCTGCGGGCACGACCAGCCGGTTGAGGACCTCGGCGGTCCGCGCGTTGGCCTCGTGGATGTCGATCAGTCGCTTGTGCGTCCGCAGTTCGAACTGCTCGCGAGACTTCTTATCGACATGCGGGCTCCGCAACACCGTGTATCTCTCAATCCGCGTCGGCAGCGGCACCGGGCCGCTGACCCGCGCGTTCGTCCGGCGGGCATGCTCGACGATCTCCTTCGCGGAGGCATCCAGCGTCCGGTGGTCGTACGCTTCCATCCGGATTCTGATCTTTTCACTTTCGGCAGCCATTTCTGCTCCTCGGGACCACCACTCGGTCTGCCCGCCCGCGGGCGTCGCCGCCCCGGATCAGGCCCATTATTCACGATCACCAACCCTGTCTATAGCGACAGAGAGACCGGCGAGCAGATACGCTCTCTACGCCGGCCGTGCATCACTCGTCTTGATTGAGGCAGGAAGGGCAACTGGGCCCCTCCGGCGACTCCGCAACGCTATCAGCGGGCGCCGAAGGCCACCCGGCCTTCCTTAGAATTCGGGGCCTGGGGCTGCCTTCAGACCCGGGCGAAGCCACTGTTCCCTTCGCCGACCCCGTGTTACTCTGAACACCCGTTGCGCCATCCATGATGGCAGACACAGATATGCCACAGCGTAACTACGTATCGCAACGTCATCCTGACGTTGCTCGCTACAGCTGAAAAACACTAGAATTATCAACAACCCTGTTAGCTGTCAACCCTGCCACAGGAAAAAAAGCGAAAATTGTTCAGATTTTCGCCTCGTCTCAGTACAAGATCCCCTTGGCCACCTGGTCCGGGACCCGTTCATAGCTCAGGGGCTCCATCGTAAAGCTCCCCCGGCCGGCCGTCAAGCTCCGAATGTCGCTCGAATAGCCGAACAGCTCCACCAGAGGGACCTTCGCGTCCACCACGCGGGTCGTCCCGTGGACCCGACAATCGCTGATCAGACCGCGTTTGGACAGCAGATCCGCCTGAACCGCGCCGAAGTAGGCGTCCGGCACCGAGACCTGAACCCGCATCACGGGTTCCAGAAGCACCGGCCCGGCCTCTTTGAGCGCTTTCTCGAATGCAAACGCCGCCGCCTGCTCGAACGCCAGGTCGGAGGAGTCCACCGAATGGTAGGAACCATCGACCGCGGTCGCTTGGACGCCGATCACGAGGTAACCGGCCAACGGTCCGTTGCCGGCCGCCTCGCGAACCCCTCGCTCGACCGCCGCAATGTACTCGTGAGGAATATTATCGGGCGATACGGTCGAGCTGAAGCCGATCTTGGGCTCCCAGTGCCCGTCTTCGGAGATCAGCGGCTGGACCTCCAGAACCACGTGGCCATACTGGCCTCTGCCTCCGGACTGGTGGACGAATTTGCCCTCCGCCCGGGCGGTCTTGGTGATAGTTTCCTTGTAGGCCACCCGCGGCTTGCCCACGCGGACGTCGACCCTCTTTTCCTTGACCAGCTTGTGCTGAAGGATCTCCAGATGCAGCTCGCCCATGCCGCTGATCACAGTCTGGCCGGTATCGGGGTCGATCTTGTACGAGAACGTGGGGTCCTCGCGCCGGAGCGACTCCAGGGCGTCGCCCAGCTTGGCCCTCTCGGCCGCCGACCGCGGCTCGATCGACATGGTGATCACCGTCTGGGGGAACGTGATGCTCGGCAACACCACAGGCTTTCTCGTATCGCACAGCGTGTCGCCCGTCAGGGTCTCCCGCAGGCCCACCACCGCGATGATATCGCCCGCCTGGGCCTCTTCCCGCAGTCTGCGCTCGTTGGCGTGCATCTCGAACAGCCGGGTGATGTTCTCCTTCTTGCCCCGGTTGGGGTTCAGAACGCGGCTTCCGGCCTTGAGCGAGCCCTGGTAGATCCGCAGAAAGTACAGATCTCCATGGGTGTCGCTGGTGATCTTGAAAGCCAGGGCGACCAGACTGCCGTCGGGATCGCACTTGACCGGAATCTCTTTGCTCTCGTCGTCGGGCTTGTGCCCCTTGATCACCGGCTTATCCAAGGGCGACGGCAGGTACGCCACCACGCCGTCCAGCAGACGCTGAACGCCGACGTACTTGAGGGCCGAGCCGACGAACACCGGATGAACCTTGTTCGCCAAGGTGCCCTTCCGAAGCCCCCTGCGAATCGCCTGTTCCTGGGCTGGCTCGTCGTTGACGAACGTCATCATCAGCTCTTCGTCGTGTTCGGCGGCCGCCTCAATCATGCGGGCACGATATTTTCGGGCCTTCTCCTCGTATTCGGCCGGAATCTCCGTCTCGGTGAAGGTCGCCCCCATCTCCTCGGCCTTGTAGAAGACCGCCTTCATGGCGATCAAATCGATGATGCCGGAGAAGGAGTCTTCGGCGCCCATCGGAATCTGGACGGGAACGGGGTTGGCGTGCAGCTTCTCACGGATGCTGCCCACGCTCATCTCGAAATCCGCCCCGATCTTGTCCATCTTGTTGATGAAGCACAGACACGGAATGTCGTACTTCTGACCCTGCCGCCAGACGGTCTCGCTCTGCGCCTGGACGCCTTCGCTGCCGTCGAAGACCGCCACGGCCCCGTCGAGCACGCGGAGGGACCGCTCGACCTCGGCCGTGAAGTCGATATGGCCGGGGGTGTCGATCAGATTGATCTCGAACCCCTTCCACGGGCACTTCGTCGCGGCGGAGGTGATCGTGATCCCCCGTTTCTGCTCCTCCTCGAGGTAGTCCATCACGGCGGTGCCGTTGTGGACCTCGCCCATTTTGTAAGTCTTGCCGGCATAATAGAGAATGCGCTCGCTCACCGTCGTCTTGCCGGCGTCGATATGCGCCATGATGCCGATGTTTCGAATGTTCTCTAATCTGCCCATAAAAAAACTGCCACGGGCTCGCGAGAGATCACCGTGGCAGTAAAGTACTCGGTACTTACCATGCAAAGTGGGCGAACGCCTTGTTGGCCTCGGCCATACGGTGGACGTTTTCCCGCATCGTCATCGCGCCGCCGGTGCGGTTGTAGGCGTCAACCAGCTCGCTGGCCAGACGCTGGGCCATCGGTTTGCCCTTCTTGCCCCGGGCCGACGCCAGGATCCAGCGGAACGCCAGCGACTGCTGACGCTTGGGGTTCACCTGCATGGGGACCTGATAGCTGGCGCCGCCGACTCGCTTGCTGCGAACCTCCAGTGTCGGCTTGACGTTGTTGATCGCGGTTTCGAAGATCTCCAGAGGCGGAACGTCCTTGATCTTCTCCACGGCGATTTCCATCGCGTCGTAGAAGGCGTTCTGGGCCGCGCTCTTCTTGCCGCCCCACATCATGCAGTTGATAAACTTGGAAACCAGCTTGCTATTGAACTTCGAATCCGGTCTCAACACTTCGCTGGACGCTGTGAACTTCTTGGCCATAAGACTCTCTACCGTTTAGGAAAAGGTTGCTCCGAACCAGAACCGCCTTAATTACTTGGGCCGCTTGGCGCCGTACTTGCTCCGGCCCCGGCGACGGTTCGCCACGCCGGAACAGTCCAGAACGCCGCGGATGATATGGTACCGAACGCCCGGCAAGTCTCTCACACGACCGCCGCGGATCAGCACGGTGCTGTGTTCCTGCAGATTATGGTCGATGCCCGGGATGTACGCCGTGACTTCCTTGCCGCTGGTCAGCCGCACGCGGGCCACTTTTCGCAATGCGGAGTTCGGCTTCTTCGGCGTCTGTGTCCGGACGATCAGACAGACGCCGCGCATCTGCGGGGAACCGCTGATATCCGAAACGCGTTTGTGCTTCTTCGAGGCAATTCTCGGTTTTCTGACCAGTTGATTGATCGTCGGCATAGTCTACTCAATTCTCATCCACAAAGGGTTATTCGATGCCCAGCACTTCCCGGATCTTGGATTCGGCCTTGGCCTCGGCCTCTTTCTCCTCTCGGACGCCCGCCAGTTCCTTCGGAACCGGGGCCTCGACGAGGTGCTTGACCCTCATCTCCAGGTGCGGCTTGAACGCCGTACCCGCGGGAATCAGGTGGCCCAAAATCACGTTCTCTTTCAGACCGTGCAATTCGTCCACTTTACCAGCCAGCGCCGCTTCCGTCAACACCTTTGTTGTTTCCTGGAAGCTCGCGGCCGCGATGAAGCTGTCCGACCAGAGCGAGGCCTTCGTGATGCCCAGCAGCAGCGTCTTGGCCGTGGCGGGCTTGGGCTTCTTGCCCTTGGCAGGCGTTCCGCCCAGAGCTTCGATCTTCTCATTTACCTTCGCCAGGTCCTTCTTGTCAAGAACCTGCCCTTCCGCCACTTCGGTCGCGTCGCCGACGCTGGCGATCTTGATGCTGTTGCTCAGCCTGTCGTTCTCCTTGCGGAAGACGAACTTGTCGACGACTTCGCCGGGCAGGAAGTTGCTGTCGCCCACGGAGTCGATCTCGACCTTGCGCATCATCTGCGAAATGATGATCTCCACGTGCTTGTCGTTGATGTTCACGTTCTGGGAACGATACACGTTCTGGATTTCGCCGATCAGGTAGCGCTGGAGCGCTTCTTCGCCCTTGATTCGGAGAATGTCGTGCGGAACCAGCGGGCCGTCGGTCAGCGCGTCGCCGGCCTCGACATTGTCGCCGGTGTGGACGTTCAGATGGCGGTCGCGAGGAACGTGGTGCTCCTTTTCCATTCCGCTTTCGCTTCGAATGGTGATCGTCATCTTGCCCTTGCGCTTGTCGCTGCGAAGCTCGATGCGCCCGGAGATCTCGGCCATGGCGGCCGGATCCTTGGGTTTGCGGGCCTCGAACACCTCGGTGACGCGGGGCAGACCGCCGGTGATGTCCTGCGTTCCGCCCGTGGCGCGGGGCTGGTGGGCCAGCAACTGTCCGGCCTGCACTTCCTGGCCTTCCTGCACCTCGATGCGGGCCCCGGCCGGCAGGTAGTGGACGTCCAGGATTTTGCCCTTGGCGTCCTCGATCATGATTTGCGGATGCTTGTCGCCCTTGTGCTCGATAACAACCGGCCTCTCAACGACCTTGGCCTCCGCGTCCTTGTCCTTCTTGCCGCGGCCGCCCTTGGTTCGCAGTTCCTCCGTCTGGACCGTTTCGCCTTCGATGATGTCGACGAACCGGATGATGCCCCCGACCTCCGCGAGGATGGGCGTTCGGTGCGGGTCCCACTGGAACAGGATCGTGCCGGCCTTGACCGCCTGGCCGTCCTCGACGAGGATGATGCCGCCGTACGGGACCTTGAACTTGTCCAATTCGCGGTCCTTCTGATCCAGCAGGGCGATCTCGCCGTTGCGCTTGAGAGCCACGGTGACCGTCGCGCCGTCGTCGCGTTTGAGAGGCACCGCGTTGACGTCGCGGTACTGGACCTTGCCCGCATGGGTGGCTTCCTGCTCGCGTTCGAGAATCGCGCGGGAAGCGACGCCGCCGGTGTGGAATGTACGCAAGGTCAACTGCGTGCCGGGTTCGCCGATCGACTGGGCGGCGACGATGCCGACCGCGGCGCCTTCCTCGACCATGCGGCCGGTACTCATGTCCCAGCCGTAGCACTTGGCGCACACGCCGACCGGACTGTCGCAGGTCAGGGGGCTGCGGACGCGGATCGCGTCCAGACCCAGGGCCTCGATCTTCCGGGCAATCTCGTGCGTGATGATCTCGTTTTCGTGAACGATCATCTCGTCGGTGATCGGGTTGCGGATGTTGTCGCGGGCCGTGCGGCCGATGATCAACTGCGCCAGCGGGATATCCACCTGGTCGCCGCGGCTGACGCTGGTCTTGGTGATGCCCTGCAGAGTCCCGCAATCGCGTTCGATCACGATCACGTTCTGCGCCACGTCAATGAGCTTGCGCGTCAGGTACCCCGAGTTGGCGGTCTTGAGGGCCGTATCGGCAAGACCCTTTCGGGCTCCGTGGGTGGAGCTGAAGTACTCCAGCACCGTCAGACCTTCGCGGAAGTTGGACTTGATGGGCGTCTCGATGATTTCGCCGCTGGGCTTGGCCATCAGGGCTCGCATGCCGGCCAACTGTTGGATCTGGTCGATGCTGCCGCGGGCGCCGGAGTCCGACATCAGGTAGATCGGGTTGAGATACGGAGTCCCGTCTTCCTTCGTGTCCTCCTTCAGGCCGCGAATCATCTCGTTCGTCACCGCCACACGGGCGTTGGTCCAGGCGTCGATCACCTGGTTGTACCGCTCGCGCTCGGTCAGGACGCCGTCTTCGTAGTTGCGGTGTATCTTGCCGACGCGCTTCTCGGTTTCGACGATGATGTCCGCTTTCTTCGCGGGAATCTTCAGATCGGTCAGACCGAAGCTCAGGCCCGCCAACGTCGCGTACCGGAACCCGAGCGACTTGATCCGGTCGAGCAGATCGACCGTCTCGGCGCTGCCCGAGTAGGCGAAGCAGTCGCTGATCACCAAGCTGAGCTTCTTCTGCGCCATGGTCAGATTGTAGAACGGCATCCCCTTGGGCAGGATGTCGTTGAAGATGCAGCGACCGACGGTCGTCTCGATGACATGGACGCTCTTGCCGTCGTTGGGATCGAACCGCTTCTCGCCGGACTTGTCCTTGACGATCGCATGCGGAATCCGCACCCGGATCTTGTCGTGCAGCGTGACCTTGCCCATGTCGTGCGCCATCATGGCTTCGTAGGCGTCGCGGAACAAAGGCAAACGGCGGTTCTGGACCGCCGGGGCCGTCGCGGGCCGCAGGTCGTCCAGGGATACCGTGAGATAGTAGTTTCCCATCACCATGTCCTGGGACGGACCCACCATCGGGGCGCCATTGGCCGGCGAGAAGATGTTGCTCGTCGTCATCATCAGCACGTGGACTTCCGCCTGCGCCTCGACGCTCAGCGGCAGGTGCACCGCCATCTGGTCGCCATCGAAGTCCGCGTTGAAGCCTTTGCAGGCCAGCGGGTGCAGCATGATCGCGTTGCCCTCGACCAGAACCGGCTCGAACGCCTGGATGCCCATCCGGTGCAGCGTCGGGGCACGGTTCAGAAGAACCGGGTGCTGGTGAATCACCTCTTCGAGAATGTCCCACACCTGGTCGTCCCGCCGCTCGATCATGCGTTTGGCGCTCTTGATCGTGTCGGCGTAGCCGTGCTGCTTGAGATTGCGGATGATGAACGGCTGATACAGCTCCAGCGCGATCTTCTTGGGAAGTCCGCACTGGTAGAGCTTCAGATTCGGGCCGACGACGATCACCGACCGGGCGGAGTAGTCCACTCGCTTGCCCAGCAGGTTCTCGCGGAACCGTCCCTGCTTGCCCTTGATCATGTCGGTCAGCGACTTGAGCGGCCGGTTGTTGCTGCCCAGAACCGGTCTGCGGCAACGGCCGTTGTCCAGCAGCGAATCGACCGCCTGCTGGAGCATTCGCTTCTCGTTGCGAATGATCACTTCCGGCGCGTTGAGGTCGATCAGCTTCTTGAGGCGGTTGTTCCGGTTGATGATCCGGCGGTAAAGATCGTTCAAATCGCTCGTGGCGAAGTTGTCCCTCTCCAGAAGCACCAGGGGCCGCAGATCCGGCGGAATCACGGGAACCGCCTCCAGAACCATCCATTCGGCCTTGTTGCTGCTGTTCTTGATCTCGTTGATCGTCTTGAGCCGCTTGGTCAGGTCCCGGATCTTCTGCTTGCTGTTGGTCTTGGCGATGGCTTTCCGCAGGTTGCCGCCCAGGGCGTCCAGATCCAGCGCCTCCAGCAACGACTTGATCGCCTCGGCGCCCATGGACGCCTTGAACGAGTTGCCGTACTTGGTCAGGGCGTCACGGTATTCCTCCTCGCTGAGGAGCTGGCCGGCCTTCAAACCGGTGGCCCCGGCGTCCGTGACGACATAGTCCTGGAAGTAGATGATCTTCTCGAGATCCGAACTCTTCATCCCGAGGATCGTGCCGAGCCGGTTGGGGATCGATTTGAAGAACCAGATGTGCAGGACGGGGGCCGCCAGGTTGATATGGCCCATCCGCTTGCGCCGCACGCGGCTGTGCGTGACTTTCACGCCGCAACGGTCGCAGATGATCCCCTTGAACTTCGTCCCTTTGTACTTGCCGCAAGCGCACTCCCAGTCGCGCTCGGGGCCGAATATCCGCTCACAGAACAGACCGTCCTTTTCCGGCCGGTATGTCCGGTAGTTGATCGTCTCGGGCTTGCGCACCTCCCCGAAAGACCAGCTCCGAATGTCGTTCGGACTGGCCAAGGAGATCTTGACCGAACCGTAATCATTAATTCGATCGTAGATATTGCCTAACATCTAAAGCCCCTTATCTAAACCGAGTCCTGCAAAATGCGAAATCAAGCCTATATTCTTCAAGGAAACCTTGTTCCTCGGTTTCCTTGAAGAATCAACCTGGATCGTCCCCGGTCAAACCGCTGCCGTTTAGAGAAGGAGAAATCGCTTTGCTCGATTTTTCCTTCTCTAAAGTAGGCTTGATTTTGCATTTTGCAGAACTCCAAGATTCACTCTTCGACAACCGATCTACAGCGCCGTGCGTCCCAGACGCTTCTTCTCGAGCTGGATGTTCAGGCCCAGCCCGCGGATCTCGTTGCACAACACATCGAAAGACAGCGGCGTGCCCGCCTCCAGCGTGTTCTGGCCCTTGACCATCGACTCGTAGATCTTCGTACGGCCCTCCACGTCGTCGCTCTTGACCGTGAGCATCTCCTGGAGGGTGTAGGCGGCGCCGTAGCCTTCGAGCGCCCACACTTCCATTTCGCCGAAACGCTGCCCGCCTGTACGGGCCTTGCCCCCCAGGGGCTGTTGGGTGATCAGACTGTACGGTCCGGTCGCCCGCGCGTGGATCTTGTCGTCCACGAGGTGATGCAGTTTCATCATGTAGATGTAGCCGATCGTGGCTCGCTGATCGAACGGTTCGCCCGTCCGGCCGTCGTACAACTGCGTCTTGAGCGTCTTGGGGACGTGGCAGAACAGCTCGTCGGCCGGCGGGGCCTCGCCGCGATCGTTCAATTCCTTCCTGCGATTCTTCATCCGCTCGTTGGCCTCGGCCGTAAGGTTCTGGATGTCCTCCTCGGTCGCACCGTCGAACACCGGAGTCACCGCGTGGAAACCCAACACCTTCGCGACCCATCCCAGATGCGTCTCGAGGATCTGGCCCACGTTCATGCGGCTCGGCACGCCGAGCGGGTTGAGCAGAATGTCCAACGGGGTCCCGTCTTCCAGGAACGGCATGTCCTCTTCGGGCATGATCTTGGCGATAACGCCCTTGTTCCCGTGCCGGCCGGCCATCTTGTCGCCGATCGACAGCGTTCGCTTGATCGCCACGTAGATCTTGGCCATCTGGAGCACGCCGCTGGGGAGCTCGTCGCCGTGTTTGGCCCGTTCGATCAGACGTTTCTTCTCTTCCTCGGCTTCCGTGATCTTGACCCAGAACTTGTCAACGACCTTCTGGACCTCGTCGCGGACCGACGCGGGCTTGACCCACTTGATGTCGAAGTTCTCGATCTGCTCGTAGATGACGTCGTCGTCTTCGCTGGCGCCGACCTTCTGCTTGGTGTTCGGGTCGATGATGTTGACTTCGGTCTTCTCGTGGATCGCCGCGATCATCTGCCGGAAGATCGAACACTCCCGGGCTCTGGCCTGGGCCTCGTACTTCTTGGTTTCCTCGGCCAGGACCTTCTTCTGGTCCTCGCCGCCGGCCCCGCGCCGCGTGAAGACCTCCGTCTTGATCACCACGCCTTCATAGCCGCTGGGCAGTTCCAGCGAGTCGTTCTTGACGTCCTCGCCGGCCCGGCCGAAAATCGCGTGGAGCAGCTTCTCTTCCGGCGTCAGTTCCACCTTGCTCTTGGGCACCACTTTGCCCACGAGGATGTCGCCCGGGCACACCCGGGTGCCCTCGCGGACCACCCCCTGCTCGTCCAGGTTGCGCAGGGCCTTTTCGCTCACGTTCGGGATGTCCCGCGTGAACTCCTCTTTGCCCAGCCGGGTCTCGCGGACCTCGGCCGTGAATTCGTCGATGTGAATGCTCGTGAACGCGTCGTTTTTCACCAGCCGCTCGCTGACGATGATCGCGTCCTCGAAGTTGAAGCCGTCGAAGGACACGAAACCCGCCAACACGTTCTTGCCCAGGGCCAGGATGCCGTCGGCGGTGCCGCCGCCGTCGGCGATCACCTGACCGGCCTGGACCTTCTGGCCGAGCTTGACGATCGGCTTCTGGTTCAGGCAGGTCCGCTCGTTGAGGCCCATGAACTTGTCGAGCTTGTACTCATCGGTGTGGTTGACCACGATGTGCGTGGCGTCGACCGCCGTGACGACGCCGGCGTGCTCGGCCTTGACCACCATGCTCGAGTTGCGGCCGACCACTTCTTCCATGCCGGTGCCGACCAGGGGCGGCTCCGTCTTGAGCAGAGGCACCGCCTGCCGCTGCATGTTCGAGCCCATCAGGGCTCGGTTCGCGTCGTCGTGATCGAGGAAGGGAATCAGCGACGCCGAGACGCCGACGATCTGCCGCGGCGAGATGTCGATGTACTCGACCTCCTCCCGGGTCGTCTGCGCCAATTCGCCGGCCTTCCGGGCCAGCACGAACTCCTCGCGGATCTTGTGCGTCGCCGGGTCCACGACGCTGGGCGGCGCGAAGACCGCCTTCATCTCCTCATCGGCGCGGAGATAGGCGACGTCGCCCGTGAGTTTGCCGTTCTTGACCGTCCGGTAGGGGCTCAGCAGGAAGCCGTACTCGTCGATGGTCGTGAAAATGGCCAACGACGAAATCAGACCGATGTTCGTGCCTTCCGGCGTCTCGATCGGACAGATGCGGCCGTAATGACTGATGTGCACGTCGCGGACTTCAAAGCCCGCACGTCGGCGGTTCAGACCGCCGGGTCCCAGAGCCGACAGACGCCGCTCGTGCGTCAACTGGCTCAGGGCGTTCGTCTGGTCCACCACCTGGCTCAACTCGCCGCGGCCGAAGAAGAAGTTGATGCTGCTGGCCACGCTCTTGGAGTTGATCAGATCCGCGACGCGAGGCGGCTCCTCGGAGTCGCGTTTGATGCTCATGCGTTCCTGGGCGGTTCGCCGCAGTTTCAGCAGGCCCTTGCGGACCTCGTCGGCCGCCAGCTCGTCGATCGTCCGCAGACGCCGGTTGCCCAGGTGGTCGATGTCGTCGATTTCCCCTTCGTTGTTGCGCAGCGCGAGCATGTACTTCATCGTGTTGATGAAGTCCTCGGCGCGAAGGGTCATTTCGTTCTCGTCGACGTTCTGGCCGAACTTGCGGTTCAGCCGGAACCGGCCGACCTTGCCCAGACGGTAGCGGTTCGAATCGAAGAACTTCTCGGCGAAAAACGCCTGGGCTTTCTCCTGATTCGGGGGGTTGCCGGGCCGCAGCCGCATGTAGAACTTCAGCAGGGCCTGCTCGTGGGTCTGGCAGTCATCCTGCGCCAGCGTGTTCATCACGATCGTGTCGCGGACGTCCTCGATGACATCGACTTTCTTGATGTCGCTCTGCTGGATGATCGCAACCTTCTCGCCGATTTGATGGCCGGCTTCGACGATGATTTCGCCGGTCGTGGTGTCCACGATCTGACTGGCCGCCCACATCGTGGAGGTCAGCTTGTTCGTCGGAACGCTCTTGACCGGGTAGAACAGTTTCAGAATGGACTCCGTGCTCCCGAGTTCCGGGCTGATGGCCCGCAGGAACACGGTGGCGGGAATCTTGCTGGACTGGTCGATCTTGACTACCAGGATGTCCTTCTGGGTTACGCCGATCTCGATCCAGCTTCCCCGCTCGGGTATGATCCGGCCGCCGTGGAGGACGCGGTCGCCTTCCTTGCTTTCGATCAGGAAGTCGACGCCGGGGCTTCGGTGCAACTGGCTGACGATCACACGAACGGCGCCGTTGACGATGAACTCGCCGCCGCCGATCATGACGGGCATTTCGCCCAGGTAGATCGCCTGCTCCGCCAGGTCCGAGCCGCTCTCCGACCGCAGCCGGCAGTGGATTTTCAAGGGATATGCATAGGTCAGGCGCAGTTGCCGGCACTCGAGAGGCGTGTAATGCGGCTTCTCAAGCTCGTAGCAGATGTACTCCAGGGTCATCTTCTTGTCGTAGCTCTCGATGGGGAAGATTTCCCGGAACAGAGCTTCGAGACCCGTATTGGTCCTCTTCGTGGGCGCAACGTCCTTCTGCAGGAATTTCGCGTAGCTGTCCTGTTGGACCGCCACGAGATCAGGGATCTCCACCGCATCCTGCATTCTGCCGAAATTACGAAACGTCCGCACAACCATCTAACGCTCCTGTGGTACTGGTAGTCAATCTCGCGTCGCCGAAGCTGCGTTGCCCGCGCATTCCCTGTCTTTACTTGTCACGTGCAGCAAAGGCTTACTTGATTTCCACCGTGGCGCCGGCCTCTTCGAGCTTCTTCTTGGCGCTTTCGGCATCTTCCTTGCTCACATTCTCCTTCAGGGGCTTCGGAACGCCGTCGACCAACTCCTTGGCTTCCTTCAGGCCCAGGCTCGTCAGCTCGCGGACGACCTTGATGACCTGGATCTTATTGGCGCCGAAGCCGGTGAGGATCACGCTGAAGCTGCTCTTCTCCTCGGCCGCCGCCGGGGCGCCAGCCGCTGCGGCAGGACCGGCCATCATCACGGCTCCGCCGGCTGCCGGCTCGATGCCGTACACTTCCTTCAGATAATCCGCCAGCTCCTTGGCCTGCATCAGCGTCAGCTTCGCGATGCTGTCGCCCAATTGCTTGGTCTGGTCGCTCCAAGTTCTTTCGTCTGCCATTGAATGGACTCCCGTATCGATTACGCCTGACAGTAGCCGAGACTCCACCGTCTCGTTTGACCCTTGCGGGACAGCCGTCGAGGCAGTTCTAGGTTCGATGAATTGTTCTGGTCCCGCGGCCCGCGAAATCAGGCCGCCTGTTTCTCAGCTTTTTCAGCCTTCTCGATGATGCTCTTGAGGCAACCAGCGATGACGCC
>JAAYVJ010000482.1 GCA_012517265.1 Planctomycetota bacterium
ACTCCAGAGCGACAAGCCTTCGCATGCGTCCTCACCGCAAAGGAACTGAATCATGAAGAACCACGGAATCACCCGACGCGAGTTCATCGGCAGCACCACCACGGCAGTCGCGGCGGCCGCCATCGCGGGCGCGGTCCCCGGCGGCCTGATCGCCCGGGCGGCCGACGAGAAGCCCGTCGACACCTCCAAGATCCTCAACTACAACCCGGACATGGAGTACCGACGGCACGGCAAGACGGGCCTGATGGTCTCGGCGGTCTGCCTGGGCGGACACTCGCGAAACAACGATCAGGAGCGCAGCGACATTATCACCCGCTGCATCGAGGCGGGGATCAACTACATCGACGCCTGCTGGGACAACGAGGTCAAGCGCGACGCCAAGGCGCTCAAGGGCCGTCGCGACAAGATGTACCTGGCGCTCTCGCACGGGGCCAAGGAGGTTCGCAACGAGGAGTTCCGCACGTCCAAGAAGCTCCTCGAGTCGCTCGACGAGTTGCTCAGAGACTCGGGCCAGGAATACACCGACCTCTGGCGGATCACCTGCCTGGAGCCCGGCGGCCGGCACACGTTCAACACCGCCTGCGAGATCGTGGACGCCCTGGAGAAGGCCAAGAAACAGGGCAAAACCCGCTTCATCGGTTTCTCCTCGCACGATCGGCGGTGGATCCAGTTCATGATCGAGTACTTCCCCCAGATCGAGGTCGTCTGTTTCCCCTTCACCACGATGACGAAGAAAGCGCCGCAGGACAGTCTGTTCGACGCGATCAAGAAGCGAGACGTCGGCGCGTTCGGCATCAAGCCGTTCGCGGCCGCCTCGCTGTTTGCCGGCACCCCTGAAGAGAACAATCAGCGGGGCCGGCTGGCCATTCGTTACATCCTGCACAGCAACACCGTCATCCCCATCCCCGGCATGAACAGCATCCAGGAAGTGGACAACGTCGTCAAAGCCGTCAAGGAGCGACGGGAACTCGACCTCAGAGAAAGCACGAGACTGGAGACGGCCGGGCACCAGGCGTGGGCGAATCTGCCGGCGAACTACCAGTGGCTCAAGAGATGGGAATACGTTTGACCCCGCCCCCTGCCAACAGACCTGGGTGACTCGATGATTCGGAAGATGCTTTCCCCACGTTCCGGCCGCAAGGCCATTGCGGCGAACCTGATCTCGGTGTCAGTTGTCCTCACCCTTGCCGGCTGCGAGCGAGGCAGCACAATCGCGCAGTCGTCCATCGAAAGCATACCGCCCCAAAGCGCCAGTGAGGCCGCCGGTGAGCCGGCCAAGACCGAACCGGAGGCGCCGCTTCTGCTGCTCGATGACGCCGCACAGGACGAGCCGGCCGGCGGAGCGACCGCCGACAACAGCCGGTGCTTCGTCTGCCATGTCAACTACATGACGGAACAGATCGCCGTGAACCACGCCCGCCACGACATTGGCTGCGTCCGCTGTCACGGCTCCAGCGACGCACACATCGCGGACGAGTCCTGGGGTTCGGGCGGCAACGGCACCGCCCCCGACATCATGTACCCCAGAGACAGGGTCAACCCGGCATGCATGACCTGCCATCCCCAGGACAAGCTCGCCGGCGCACAGCACGAAACCCTCTTCGGCAAATCCGAACCCAAGGTCTGCACCGATTGCCACGGCGATCATCGTCTGTCCCAGCGGCGCTGCAAATGGCGATAGATGGGGCACGGCCCTCGTCCGGAACGCGTCGACCTGCCGGGAGATTGCACCTGGAGGATTTTCGGTCGCGGGGACAAAGAACGCTTGCAGGCGCGCGGCCATAAAGCTATGATGACGCGATACTTGCGCGAGGGAGAGACCATCTCTCGCGGGCCCTTGAGGGCCTTGACATGGCGGAGTGAACCCTATATAGTAGTGACTACGAGCGGTCCCCTATAGGACATTCTCGCCGGTTGCATCAGGCAGTATGACAACTGGGTTTCAATGAGGGGAATGGCATGAGAGGAAAAGAGCGAAGGAGCGACAAGCAGGAGACGAAAGAGCGAATGACCGCATTCCAGACGCGATGCCGCGAGGCGGGCCTGAAGGTGACGCCGCAGCGGATGGCGGTGTACAAGGCGCTGGTGGAGACCACCGAGCATCCATCCGCCGAAGCGGTGTTCCAGAAGGTCCGGCGGACATTCCCCAGCATCTCGCTGGACACCGTCAACAGGACTCTACTGACGCTCAGCGACATGGGCGCGGCCTTCGTTGTCGAAGGCTCAGGGGATGCGAAGCGGTTTGATGCGAACCTCTGCGCACACCAGCATTTCAAGTGCCTCAAGTGCAAGAAGATCCTCGACTTCCATCACGAGCCCTTTGATCAAATCGAGGTCCCGACGAACCTGCCCAGCCGGGTCACCGTACTGAGAAAAACCGTCTACCTCGAAGGTTTGTGCGACCAGTGCGCCAAGGGGTCTGGAATCAAGGGCGACTTGTCCCTGTAAACGCCCCGGGAGTTCCAGGCTCATGAGAAAATAACCATAGTCACAAGGGATGGAGACGACAGATGAGCGTGAAGGGCACCGAGACGGAAAAGAACTTGTTGACCGCATTTGCAGGCGAATCCCAGGCGAGGAATCGGTACACGTACGCCGCGGAGAAGGCCCGGGAAGAGGGCTTCGAGCAGATCGCCGCGATCTTCGAGGAAACGGCCAACCAGGAGAAGGAGCACGCCAAGCGTCTGTTCCGGTTCCTGGAGGGTGGAGAGGTCCAGATCCAGGCGGCCTTCCCGGCCGGCGTGATTGGCAGCACGCTGGAGAACCTGCGCCACGCCGCGGCCGGCGAGCACTACGAGACCACGGAAATGTATCCCGGTTTCGCCGGCATCGCGGAGAAGGAGGGGTTCACGGAAATCGCGGCCGTGTTCAGGAAAATCGGCGTGGCGGAGAAACGCCATGAGGACCGCTACAACGCGCTGGCCAAGAACGTGGCCGAGGGCAAGGTCTTCAAGCGGTCGACGCCCGTCCGCTGGGTGTGCCGCAACTGCGGACTGGTCCACGAAGGGCCGGAAGCCCCCAAGGTCTGCCCTGCCTGCCAGAAACCCCGATCCTATTTCGAGATCGAAGCCGTCAATTACTGACCTGCGATTCGTCAGACATCCGGGTGGCGACGACACTGTCGCCGCCCGGGTCCATTTCGAGCGTCCCTCACCGCCCGTCTGTCCGTTCTTCCATAATGCCCCCTGACGCAAGCCAAATCGTATGAGTTGCGATTTTCACCGAACCATGCGGGCCTTGGACTGCGTAACAGCAGCATGTCGTCGCGGTCGGTGAGGACTGTCTGTCTGCCCGGTCGCGGCGACACCGTACGACAACAAGCAACACCCGGGAATCGGGGACTCTACGACTGAAAGGAGTGGGACATGGCGGAACGAACGGGTTTGGTCACCATGAAGGGCAATCCGCTCACGCTGACGGGCAACGAGGTGAAGGTGGGCCAGAAGGCCCCCGACGTCGATCTGGTCGCCAACGATCTCTCTACGGTCAAGCTGTCTTCCTTGAGCAAAGGGAAAGTCTGCATCATCGCGTGCGTGCCCTCGCTGGACACGCCGGTCTGCGATGTGGAGACCCGCCGGTTCAACGTCGAGGCCGGCAATCTCGGCAGCTCGGTGGCCGTGCTGACCGTCAGCATGGACCTGCCCTTCGCACAGGCGAGATGGTGCGGAGCCGCGGGCGTCAAGAACGTCCAGACGCTGTCGGACCACCGGGACGCGGCCTTCGGCAAGGCCTATGGCGTCGAGATTCAGGGTCTGCGACTGCTGGCCCGGGCGGTCTTTGTGGTGGACAAGAAAGGCGTCGTCCAGTATGTAGAGATCGTCAAGGAAGTCACCAGCGAGCCGAACTACGCCGCCGCGCTGGAGGCGGCCAAGAAGCTCCTGTGACCGGATCGTGGCACCAGGACCCCGCCGCCGGAGACCGCTTCCGCACTGGCCGGGCAGAGAGGATTACAGCAGATGCAGGAACTGAAACCGAATGTGTACTCGATCCGGGCGATCGATTGGGATCGGCGGGTCTTCGATGAGCTGATCCCGCTGCCGGAGGGCACGACGTACAACGCCTACCTGGTGGAAGGCAGCGAGAAGACCGCCCTGCTCGACACGGTGGACCCCACGAAGACGGATGCCCTCCTGGGCAGTCTGACCGCCTCGGGGATCGAGAAGATCGACTACGTCGTTTCGCATCACGGCGAGCAGGATCACTCGGGATCCATCCCGGCCATCCTGGCCCGCTATCCCAAGGCGAAGGTCGTGACCAACGCCAAGTGCAAGGCCATGCTCCTCGATCTCCTGCACATCGACGAGGAGCGGTTCATCACCATCCAGGACGGGCAGACCCTGTCCCTGGGCGACAAGACGCTCCAGTTCTTCGACACGCCGTGGGTCCATTGGCCTGAGACGATGGTGACCTACCTGGCCCCGGACAAGATCCTGTTCTCGTGCGATTTCTTCGGCTCGCACCTGGCATCGAGCAGTCTCTACGTCGACGACGAGCCGCTGGCGTTCGAATCGGCCAAGAGGTACTACGCCGAGATCATGATGCCCTTCCGATCGATCATCAAGAAGAACCTCGAAAAGGTGGGCAGGCTTTCGATCGAGATGATCGCGCCCAGCCATGGGCCCATCCACGACAAACCCGGCTACATCCTCGACGCCTACAAGGGCTGGGTAAGCGACGCGGTGAAGAACGAGGTCGTTCTGGCCTACGTGTCGATGCACGAGAGCACCCGGTTGATGGCCGACTACTTCACCAAGGCCCTGATCCGGCGAGGCATCGTCGTTCGGCAATTCAATCTGGCGGTGACCGACCTGGGCAGACTGGCCATCGCGATGGTCGATGCGGCCACGATCGTGCTGGGCTCGCCCACGGTTCTGACGGGGGCCCATCCCAAGGCGGCTTATGCGGCCTTTGTGGCCAACGCCCTGCGGCCCAAGACCCGATTCGCATCCGTCATCGGATCGTTCGGCTGGGGCGGAAAGATGGTCGAGCAACTCACCGGCCTGCTGACCGCCATGAAAGTGGACGTGCTGACCCCTGTAATCGCCAAGGGCCGGCCGAAGGATGAAGACTACCTCGCTCTGGACATGCTGGCCGAACGCATTTTGGCCAAGCACCGGGAGATCGGAATCGCCTGACGCCGGAGCGAATCAAGTGGTTCAACTGGAATATCGCCTGACAAGGAAAGGGGAAAGAGAATGATCGAGAGGCTTCAGGTTTATAAGTGCACGGTGTGCGGGAATGTGGTCGAGGTGCTCACCGCCGGCGGGGGCGACATGGTCTGCTGCGGCAAGCCGATGGAGAACCTGACGGCCAAGACCGCCGACCAGGGCAGAGAGAAGCACCTACCGGTGATCGAGAAGATCGACGGCGGCATCAAGGTCAAGGTCGGAAGCGTCGCCCATCCGATGGAAGAGAAGCACCATATCGAGTGGATCGAAGTCATCAGCGACGGCAAGGCCTATCGGCAGTTCCTCAAGCCGGGCCAGACGCCCGAAGCCGTCTTCAACATCCCGGCCGACAACGTTCGGGCCCGGGAACACTGCAACCTTCATGGACTGTGGGAGGCAAAATAACATGTTGAGCGAGAAGATGGAAAAGGCCTTGAACGACCAGATCAACGAGGAGCTGTACTCGTCCTATCTGTACCTGGCCATGTCGGCCTGGTTCGAGTCGCAGAACCTCCCGGGTTGCGCCGCCTGGATGGGCGCTCAGGCCCGAGAAGAGAACGGACACGCGATGAAATTCTTCAAGTTCATCAACGAGCGACGCGGGCGGGTGCTCCTCAAGGGAATCAAGGAACCGCCGAAGGAATGGAAATCTCCTCTGGCTGCGTTCGAGGCGTCCCTCAACCACGAGCAGCACATCACCGGCCGGATCGACGAGCTGATGAATCTGGCCCTTGCCGAGAAAGACCACGCCACCGCGGCCGTGCTCCAGTGGTTCGTCAACGAGCAGGTCGAGGAGGAAGCCCATGTTGACAGCATCGTTCAGAAACTTAAGATGGCCGAGAAGGCTCCGGGCGCGCTGCTCATGATGGATCACGCGCTGGGCGAACGGAAATGACGACACCGACACGAGCGGGAGGACTGGCATGAGCACAGCATTCAACGCCGACGAAGTGTTCGAAATGGCCGAAGAGATCGAGCGCAACGGCGCCAAGTTCTATCGGGAAGCCGCCGCCAAGACCGCCAATCGAGAGGTCAAGGAGATGTTCCTGGGTCTGGCTTCGATGGAAGACGGCCACCTGCGGACGTTCCACGAGATGCGCAAGACCCTCAGCGAGCAGGAGAAAGGCGAAACCGCGTACGATCCGTACGATGAGGCGTCGCTGTATCTGCAAGCGCTGGCCGACAGCAAGGGCTCCGAAGGGATGAGAAGCCCGACCGAGAAACTGACGGGCAAGGAATCGGCCCGGGAGTTGATCGAGATCGCGATCGGCGCGGAGAAGAACTCCGTCCTGTTCTATGTCGGCATGAAGGATCTGGTCCCCACCGAGGCCGGCCGAGACAAAATCGACAACATCATCCGAGAAGAAGTTCGGCACGTCGCCGACCTGCGACGGCGTCTGACCGCACTGAGCTGACAGGCACTACTTAGGAAGGGAAGGGAACATGAAGTACAAATGCGTCCTCTGCGGTTACATCTACGATCCAGCGGTCGGCGATCCGGACAACGGGGTCGCGCCCGGCACGGCGTTCGCAGACCTGCCGGACGACTGGGTTTGCCCCGACTGCGGAGCCGGCAAGGACCAGTTCGAACCGGCGGACGGCTGAGACACGCACCAGGTCCGGGTCGTGAAGTCCGAAGCAGAGCGTCGTGAGACCGATCGCTTCGGACTTCACGCTCGGCCTTTCGGGCCGCAAGCGAGACGAGACATGGCAACCCGTGAGATCCATCCGTCGCTGGCCGCGCTGGACATGGTTTGCGTCGAGACTTCGGCTCCGCCGACGGCCATGGTGGTCTTTGGCGCTTCCGGGGACCTTGTGCAGAGGAAGCTGCTTCCCAGCCTGGCCGAGCTTCACCGACGTGGGCTTCTCAACGACCAGTTCTGCCTGCTGGGCTGCAGCCGGAGCGAATACTCCGACGAACAGTACCGCAAGCTGGCCGCCGAGGCCATTCAACAAAGCGCCCGCGCCGTCCCCCCGGACAAGCTGGCGGAATTCCTCGACAAGGTCTACTACCTCAGCGGCGACTACGCGGACCCCGCAACCTACGCCCGGATCGAAAGTCGCCTGATGGAGATCCGCCGGAAACACGGCGTTTCCGGCTGCAATCTCTACTATCTCTCCGTTCCCCCCCTCCTGTACGAGACGATCATCGAACGTCTCGGCTCATCGAGCCTGTCCCGCAGGAACGATCCCCAATGCCGCCTGAAATGCCGGCTCGTCGTGGAAAAGCCTTTCGGGCGGGACCTCGCCACCGCCGCCGCGCTCAACGGGACCATCTCGAAGTGGTTCGACGAATCGCAGGTCTACCGGATCGACCACTATCTCGGAAAAGAGACCGTCCAGAACATCATGATCTTCCGGTTCGCCAACGCGATCTTCGAGCCCGTCTGGAACCGCAACCACATCGACAACGTCCAGATCACGATCGCCGAGACGCTCGGCGTCGAGCACCGCGCCGGTTACTACGACAAGTCCGGCGCCATCCGCGACATGTTTCAGAACCACATGCTCCAGATGCTGGCCCTGGTGGCCATGGAGCCGCCGACGTCGTTCGACGCCGAGGCCATTCGCGACGAGAAGGTCAAGCTCCTGCGGGCCGTGCGGCCGTTCAATTGTCAGTGGGACCCGCAGGCCGGCCGCTCCATCGTGCGAGGCCAGTACGGAGCCGGTACGATTCACGGCCGCCCGGCGCCCGCCTATCGCGACGAGGAAGGCGTGGCCCCCGACTCCAAAACGGAGACCTACGTCGCGGCCAGGCTATACGTCGACAACTGGCGGTGGAAGGATGTCCCCTTCTATCTGCGGACCGGCAAGCGGCTGGCGAAGAAGAACACCGAGATCATCGTGACATTCAAGGAGATCCCGCATTCGCTGTTCGGATCGGTCGGACTGGACCACATGCCGCCCAACATCCTGGCGTTCCAGATCCAGCCGGAAGAGGGCATTTCCTTGCGGTTCCAGGCCAAGCGCCCCGGCTCGAAGATCTGCATCGGAACGCTGGACATGAAGTTCCGCTACAAGGACATCTTCGGCGGCGAAATGCCCGAGTCCTACCAGAGGCTTCTGCTGGACTGCATGGCGGGCGACCAGACCCTCTTCACTCGCTTCGACGGCATCGAAGTCACATGGAAGCTCCTGATGCCGGTCCTGGAGGCCTGGAGCAAGAGCGACGAGCGGCCCCCGGAGTATCCGGCCGGCAGCGAGAGCTTCCCCCAGGCGGACGCCCTGCTCGAAGCCGACGGCCGCCAATGGCACGGCCTCGCGGCGATGTGACATCCATCCGCGAAGCGTCGCGAGGTTCGAAGATCATGCCTCACGGCATCGCTATGAACGCTCTCTCCATGATCCCACGGCCTTCAGCACGGCCTGAATGTTCTCGCTCGGCACCTGCGGCGGGATTCCGCCGCCGCAGGACAGAATGACGCGGCTGCGGTCGCTCAGGGGCTCGATCGCGGCCTTCACGCTTGCTTCCACGTCCGCCGGCGTGCCCTGGGCGAGGACATCCCGCGGCGGGATGTTGCCCAACAAAGTCACCTTGCCGCCGGTCAGTTCCTTCATCTGAGTCAGCGAGTGCTCGAAGCTGAAGTTGAAGAGATTGACTCCGATCTCATTGAGACACTTCGCAGTCACCAGGCCCTGCGCGTCGTTGTGGAAAAACCGCACGGGCACGTCGAGGCAGCCGAAGATCTGCTTGAGATAGGGCAAAGCCGCGGCGCGGAAGTCCTGCTCGCCCAGGAAACCCACGATGTCGTCCAGGATGAAGATGCCCTCGATCGTGGGGATGCGTTCCTTCTGGTATCGCAGCCAGTCGACGATGAAGTCCGTGATCAGCGTCAGGAACCGCCGGATCTCCTCCGGGTCGGTGCGGATCGCCATGAGGAATTCGGTCGTGCCCATGAGGAACGTCGCGATGTTCAGCGGCCCGCGCGAGACCGCGAATCGAATCGAGTGCCCTTCCTTCTCGATGCGATCGCGATGCAACTCCAGTCTGCGGACCACGAAGGGCAGCAGCCCGTCGGTCCGCGGATTGGGCTTCTCGATGTTCGCAATGTCGCCGACCGTCCTGACGATCTTGTCCGCAAAGGGCAGTTCATCCTGCGCCCATCGGCACTTGCTCCCGAAGGCCGAGGGCTCGGTGCACATGCCGAACTCCGACCAGAACCCCGGCAGAAACATGGCGTCGGGGAATTCCCGCACGGCCTTGAAGTTGGCCGCCAGCCACTTCTCCTCGCTGCCGTAGTAATCCAGCGTGGACATGCCGGCCCAGCCGGGCAACCAGGGACTATCGATAATGAACCCGACCGGCATCGGGTCGAACACTTCGCCGGCCAGAATCGCCAAGAGCCTATCCCACTGTTCGTTCGTCATCGATGGTTTCCAATCAGAACACGCGCACGGCGACCTCGGCTCCCTTTCGCTCGGCCGAGACGTACGCGCTGTAAATCGTCGAGATGCAGTCGGCCGCCAGGCAACTGTCGCTCTGGACCGGATCGCCGTAGGCCACCGTCCGGTAGAAAGCCTCGATCTCCTGGGGATAGCCCGTGAACCAGTCCTCGTCGGGCGACGGGTTCGTCCAACCCTGCTTGGTCCCGATCTTCTCGACGACGTAGACGTCCTTGAAGTTCGCATCGACGGGGTTGTAGGTCGCCATCGCGGTGTTGGGGTTGATGTTGCAGAAGGTCCGGTGGTTGTTCGCGGCCACTTCCAGCCAGTTGTGGATGCCGCCGAGGATGATGTCCGAGGCGAAGATCGTCGCGACGGTGTTGTCCTCGAACGTCACGTGCATCATCGAAAAGTCGTCGATGTCGAAGTAGTCGCAGCGGATGTGGCCCTCGTCGCGGAAGTTGGGCATCCGCGTCAGCGCGTGCACGCGGGCGGTCACCGTCCTGGGTCGGATGGGCTTGCCGTCGCGGGCCTTGCCCTCGATCTGCTTGAGGTACAGCGCCGCGCCCAGCGGGTGGCAGCCTTTGCCGATCATGACTCCACCGCCGGAGAATTTCCAATACGCGTAGGTCTTCGCGTGGGAGCCCGAGTGCGCTTCCTCGCCGTGAAGCCAGAGGATCTGGGCGCCGGTCTTTTCGAGGATGTCCCGCTCCTTCTGGATCGAAGGCGCGTAGACCCAATTCTCGGCGTAGAGAATCCGGCCTTTGCTCTTGGCCTCGGCGTCGAGCATCCGCTGGATGCTGGCCAGCGCCTTGTCGCGGGCGACCTCCTTGGGGAAGTCCTGGCCGTTGAAATTCTCGTCCCCATCGCCGAAGAAACCGGTCAGAGGCTTCTCCACGATGGCGAACTTGTCCCGCTGCAGAGCCGCGATCGCGACCGATTCGTGCGACGAAGCGGTCGTGCAGCAGTGGATCACATCGACGTCGTCGATGAGCTTCTCCAGCGACTGGTAGACGGGGATCCCCCGCTTCTGGCCGTAGGCTTCGGCCCCTTCCAGGGCATGGACGCCCTTGATCTCAACGTTCGTCCCGTACACCTTGTGAATCGCCTCGAAATGGAACGAAGCGGAGAAGCCCGCTCCCACAATGCCGGCTCGTACAGTCTTCTTTTGCATTGGTCTCCCCTATTTTCTGATCTTGTCGCTCGGCGTCGCGTCGGCCTTCAGATCGCCCAGGACGAATTGCAGACCGTCGAGGTAGTGCTGAAGAACGATCGGATTCCAGAACAGCTCGTGCTGGTGGCCCAGCGCGCAATAGAACACGCGGCCGGCCCCGTAGTTCTTGATCCAGGTCATGGCGAAGTCCATGTCCCGGCGATGAATCAACTCTCTCTGTTGCGGCGTGATCCGCGTCCGCTCGGGGTCCACGCTGACCAGCACGCGCAGGTTCTCCCGCGAGTACGGCGCGGACACCTGGTAGATCTCGTCGGTTACGAGGAAGTGCGGCTCGCGGAAGGCGGCCGTCAGCGGATGGTCCGGTTCCTCGATCCGCAAGACCACGGTCGAGCCGGCGCCCCACGGGTGATTGTCGAACCGGGCTCCGACGAGATCCCCGAACTCGGGCCAACCCGCAAAGCTCGCAACGCCCGCGTGAATCACGGCCAGGCCGCCTCCGTCGCGGACGAAAGCGACCAGGCTCTTCTTGAGCATTTCATCGCGACTGCGGGCCGCAGCCTGCTGATCCTGAGACAACTTCGCGAACTCCTCCGGCAGGAAGATCTCTTCGTTCGTGTTGTTGAGGACGACGGCGTCGAACTGCCTGATCTTCTGGGGCTCAAACAGGCTGTCGTCGTCGCTGACCACCGCGTCGAACGCCCCGGTCTTGGGTCCCATGATCTCGAAGGCCTTGGCGCCGTAGGGTCGAGCGGTGTGCTTGTAGCCCCACGATCGCGAGAACACCAATAGCTTGCGGGGCTTCTCAGGCTGCACGCGAGCACAGGTGGGCATCGCGGCCTCCATCTTGGCGACCTCTTGAGCCGAAGGGATCGACTCCTGTCCAAGCGAAGGAACCGCCAGCGACAATGCCATCGC
>JAAYVJ010000483.1 GCA_012517265.1 Planctomycetota bacterium
CACTTCTGGTGCAAGGCAAGGGGATGAGAACCCGAACGACGCCGAGAGGCCGCAAGCCGGGTCCCGACTCCCGGCCCCTCGACCGTCGCATGTCCCTTAGGCTTCGGACTCGTCCTCGACTTCTTCGCTCTTGGCGTGCCAACTGGTGCGCTCGTTCCTCTTGATCGCCTCGTTGATCCGGCGGTGCGACTCCTCGACCGCGGCCAGGACTTCGAGCAACTGGTCCTGGTCCGCCACCGATGTCGCGCCCCACTTGCGGCCGGAGTTCTTGCGTCCGACGGGCTGCACGCCCTCCATCGCCTCGCCGCCGGTGAAGAGCACAAGCCGCAGCTTGTTCTGCCGCGGCTGCACGTAGATAAACGTCCGCTCCGGGCTATAGAACGAAATGGTCGTCTTGCCGACGCGGAAGAAGCACTGCTCGTCCACCGACTTGACGTGCTCAGCCAGAGACTGGAACAGCCCGCGAATCCGGTCCTGCACCTCGTGCTGATCGAACCACACGTCCAGGTCCTCGCCCTCCTCGCCGCCGACGGGCTCATCAGGCCGGCGAATCGGCCAGTTCTCCATCTCCTTGATGCGATCCCGCAACTCGATCACCTGCACGGGACAGCCGGCCCAGTCGTGCTCCCAGCAGATGATCAGGTCGCACTTCTCGGCGTCCCCGCCGTGCTGCTTGAAATCGCTGGAGCGATACTCGAACTCCACCCGGAGACGCTCCCAGCCCTTGCCCGTGAAACGCCGGACGATGCTGTCGGGCGACTCCAGTCGAATCTCCTCCACGTACATGTTGAGATCTTCCGCGACTTTCCCGAACAGGAAGTACACGCCGTTCTCATTGAGCGGGGCGTACACCATCCCGCGGAAATTGATCAGATCCCCAACGATGCTCTTTTCCATGATCGCCATTGGTCCTTCCTTCCTTGCCTGAGTCATTGCCCTACCATCAATCGACGCTTCTCCTGCGAGAATCACGCATCAACATAGTATCGTCCCGGCGAGATTCCGCAAGCCAAAAGAGATTGTTTTCGGACGTACCCTGTCGACGGAATTCCGGGTGAAGCCGTCGAATGTCCCCATCCTCCGTCCGACGCGCGCCGCCATTTCACAACAATCCTGTGAAATCATGCGCCAAACCCACGGAAAGAAGGGCAGCTCGTGCGCCGGCGGACTCCCCCCCGGCCGGAACCGGCGACGATGCGAACCGCCGGTATTGGTCCTCCAACTCCCGCTGGCGGGACCGGCCGATCCTCTCCTGCGCGACGGGGAACACATCGCGTTCCTCCCTGCGAAAGTGCCGCTCCACGAGTTCGGCAAGCGCGCCGAGCTTCGCCGCCCAAACCTCCTCGCGGCAGCTCATGTCCATTAGGTCTCTCAACACAAGCCGGATCACATGGTGCTCCTCGACAGCAACGAGCGTCTCGCCTCTGAGCCCGACGGCCCGAATCGCAGGATAGACGTGCTCTTCCCTGAAGAGATCGAAGATCGCCATGCCCCGGCTCCTTTCCGCGATTGCCCGCCCGGACAGACCGCACCACACTGCATCTCGGCGTAGCACTGCTGGCGAGTCCGTGCACTCGGGTTTCTCCTGCCTTGTCATGCGGAGTGTCCTCAGCCGTCTTCGTCGGACGTCCGGGTCTACTCCGACGCCGGATCGGACGCGGGGTCCTCCCCCGCCAGAGGCAGAGAGATCGTAAACGAGGTGCCCTTGCCCACTTCGCTGTGGACCGAGATGACGCCTTGGTGGGCTTCGATGATCTTCTTGGCAGTGGCCAGTCCGAGCCCCATGCCGCCGACGCGGAAGGACTGGTAGGGACGGAACAGCGTCGCCAGCCTCTCCGGTGGGATGCCGCGTCCCGTGTCGTTGACCTGGACGACCGCGCAACCCGCCCGTCGGGCGGTTCGGATCATCAGGTCGCCGCCGGTGTCCATCGCCTGCTGCGCGTTGATGAACAGATTCAGAAGCACCTGCTTGACCGCTCCGGGGTCCACGCGACACATCAGAGGCTCCCTCGCCAGGCTCTGCCGGACCGTCAGCGAGTGACTATACGCCTGGGGCGAGTAAAAATCGATCATGTCCCCCACGAGATCGTTGAGATCCACGATCTCCAGTTGCAGATCGGGCCGCCGGACATACCTGAGGAACCCGTCGAGAATCTGCTCCAGCCGGTCGGTCTCCTTCTGGATGATCGCGATCTTGCGGGACGCGCCGGCCAGTCGCTGGCGGGCCTGATCCCACGACACCCGGCCCGGATCGCTCAGGTCGACGTCCTGGAGCGACTCCTCGGCCAGTTTGAGATTCACCTTGATCGTGGACAGCGGGTTCTTGATCTCGTGCGCCAGTTCGCCGGTCAGGCGGGTCAGTTCCTCGTCGTGGTCCGCCGCCGGCTGGGCGATCCGCCCATGGCGGGGAGGCGTCCGCAAGACCATCGCCACGGCCATCCCCCGCGCCAGACGCAGTCGCGTGTGCATCCTTCGTAGAAACCGTCTCAGACTCATCGCCACAGCGGATCTTCCCCGTCCGGGAAGACAGAGAGCCGAAATCTCAGAAGTCCGGCCTGCTGCCGGCGGGCCCGGTCTTCTGAGTTTCGGCTTCTCGTGTCGTTTCTCTATGCAATCGCAGGACTAGTGGTCGTCCCGGCGCTCGCGACGATCCCGGCCGCCGGACGATTTTCCGCGGCGGTCCCGGTCGCCCCGGCCGCGGTTGTCGCGGTCCCGGCGAGACTCCCGCTCTTCCCCGGCGGGTCTCGGCTTGATCTCTTCCTTGATCCCCAGTTCCTGCAACGCGGCCTTGCGGGACAGTTTCAGACGTCCCTGGTCGTCGATCAGGATCAGCTTGACCGGAATGATGTCGCCGACCTTGCAGACCTCTTCCACGTGCTTGATGTATCCTTCGCTCAGTTCGCTGACGTGGCAGAGCCCCTCGACGCCGGGCACGATCTCGACGAACGCGCCGAAATCTTTCACCGAGACGACCTTGGCTTCCTTGTACAGCCGGCCCACTTCCGGGGGCTTGGTCATCGCCTCGATCATCTCCTTGGCCCGCAGGTGGCCGTCGCCGTCGACGCAACTGATGAAGATGGTGCCGTCCTCTTCGATCTCGATCGTAGTGTCCGTCTGCTCCTGCAAGCTCTTGATCATCTTGCCGGCCGGTCCGATGACCTTGCCGATGAATTCCGGATCGATTTCGATCGTGATCAGCTTCGGCGCGTACTTGCTCAGCGTCTGCCGCGGCTTGTCGATCACCCGGTTCATAATGTCGAGGATCTGCCCGCGGGCGTTCTTCGCACGCTCGAGCGCCTCGACCATGATGTTGTGCGGAAGGCCCATGGCCTTGATGTCGAGCTGGATCGCGGTGATGCCCTTCGTGGTCCCCGTGATCTTGAAGTCCATGTCGCCGAAATGATCCTCCTCGCCGATGATGTCGGTCAGCAGCCGATACTGTCCGTTCTCGCCGGTGACCAGACCGATCGAGATGCCCGCGACCGCCCCGAGAATCGGGACGCCCGCGTCCATCAGGGCCAGCGAGCCGCCGCAGGTCGATGCCATCGAGCTGGAGCCGTTGGACTCGGTGATGTCCGAGACCACGCGGATCGTGTAGGCGAAATCCTCTTCCGCAGGCCGGACGTTCTCCAGGGCCCGCTCGGCCAGGGCGCCGTGCCCGATCTCCCTGCGACCCGGGCCGCGGACCGGCTTGACCTCGCCGACCGAGTATGGCGGGAAGTTGTAATGGAACGTGAAGCTTTGGGCGTACTCGTCAAGCAACCCGTCGATGATCTGGGCGTCGCGGATCGTGCCCAGCGTGACGCTGACCAGCGCCTGCGTCTCGCCGCGGGTGAACAACGCCGAGCCGTGCGTTCGAGGCAACACGCCGACCTCGCACGAAATCGGGCGGATGTCCGCGTCGCCTCTGCCGTCGGGCCGCTTGCCTTCCAGGATCATCTTGCGGACCACTTCTTCTTCGATGGTCATCAGCACACGGCTGACCATGATCATGTCGGGTTTGTCGACGCCCTGGGCTTCGCATTCCTCTTTATACTTGGTGCGAACCTGCTCGAACAGTTCGTTGACCGCGTTGTTGCGTTCCTGCTTGCCGCTGATCGTCTTGAGCGAGACGAGCCGGTCGTAGATCTCCGCCTTGACCTTGTCATAGAGCGCACGATCGAGCTCGATGAGCGTCAACTCCTTCTGGGGGGCGACCTTCGCCTGCAGTTCCGCGATCATGCCGATGACTTCCTGGATGACCTCATGCGCCTTGAGGACTCCCGCGGCGATCACCTCCTCCGGCAGCTCCTTGGCGCCGACCTCGATCATGTTGATCGCTTCCTTGCGGCCGCCGATCAGCATGTTCAGATCGCTGTCCTCGAGCTGCGCGTACGTCGGGTTGACAACGAACTGGCCGTCGACGCGACCGATTCGGCACGCCCCGAGCGGCCCCTGGAACGGGATCTTGCTGATGCACAGCGCGGCGCTGGCGCCGATCATCGCCGGGACGTCCGGGTCGTTTTCCCGGTCGGCGCTGAGCACCGTGGCCATGATCTGCACCTCGTTGAAATACCCGTCCGGGAACAGAGGCCGCAGAGGCCGGTCGATGTTCCGCGCGGTCAGGATTTCCTTCGTGCTGGGTCGCCCTTCTCGTTTGATGAAACCGCCGGGGAACTTGCCCGCGGCGCTGATTCGTTCTCGGTAATCGACGCTCAGAGGGAAGAAATCGACGTCTTCCCCTCGGGGCGGGGCCACCACGGCCGCAACCAGAACCACGGTTTCTCCATACGTGACTACGACCGCGCCGTGGGCCTGTCGGGCCATTCGGCCGGTCTCGATCGTCAGTGTCCGGCCCCCGATCTCTCTGGAAACGCTAAAAACACCTGCCATAACTCACATTCCTTCACTGGCTTACATGCAACCGCATTGTCGTGGGGCTCTCCCGCCCACTGCCCCGGTCGTCAGGACATACTCCCTGCGCGGCGTCCTCGCCGGCGGGGAGATCAAACTACTTGCGCAATCCGAGGCGTGCGATGATCGATTGATACCGCTTGAGGTCCAGATCCCGCACGTACTTCAGCAGCGCCGAACGGGTGCCGACCATCTTGAGCAGGCCGCGGCGGGAGGAGTGATCCTTGGGGTGTTCCTTCAGATGCTCGGTCAGATCGTTGATTCGCCGGGTCAACAGCGCGATCTGCACTTCCGGCGATCCCGTATCCCCTTCGTGAACCTTGTAATCCCCGATAATGCTCCCTTTTTCCTCTTGTGTAAGCATACTGTCGATCAACCCTTCTTCTAGAGCCCTACTTGAGCATTCTTCACACGCATAATAAGAACCGTGTACTCTAAACCATTCCCGGCGTAGTTGGCAAGTTTTTTCCCCTTCCCGGGCAAAAAAGTGTCCGTTCGGGGCTCGCTGGCACGGGAAAAGCGGTCGCGAACCGGCGGAAAGACCCGGGAGTCTCCCGGAAAACCGGGGAAACGGCGTCGCGAAGGTCGCGAGCCGCCCCGCGAAGGGCAGCCGGAGGAATGCTTGGTGAGGGTGTCAAATGGCGGGCCGGTCGCCGCCGGTCAGTTCAGGGAGAACGCCAACCCGCTGTAGCGGTTCATCTGTCCGCAGGTCAGCGAGGCCGTCTTCTCCACCAGCCGGGCGATCAACGCCACCTGGCTGAGCAGCGCCTCCACCAGATCGATGTGGGTCAGAGCCGATTCCGGCGTGCAGCGAGGAAGAACCACGGCCACGTACCCGTAGTCGCTTTGATCGGTCGCCAGTTGCGCGACGGTCACGCTGGTTTCGCCGACCTGCGTGATCACGGGTTCGGCCCCATCGTCCACTTTGGCCCGAAGGTCCTTCAACAGCGTCGCATCGACGCCCAGCGAGGCGAATTCCTCGGGATGGCTGATCCAGGGTTCGCCGTCGCGGTCCATGATCACCAGAATCGGGCCCCGCTCGGGCAGCACGTCGAAAACCTCTCGGGCGATTCGTTCGCTCAGGGTCTGGGGGTCCGAAACGGTCGTTTTGCACACATCCATTGCCGGCTCCTTCACTTGGTAATTGCACGCAGACAACAGGAAGGATTTCGGCAGGAACAGGGGGGAGCTTTGCGGCCGGGGCCGCCCAGGCGGCCGAATCGGCCTTCTTTCGGCCCGGGGGCGGATCGGACGAAATCCCGGCCGGCGCTTATGGGACCTCAACGGGCCCGTCAGTGGACGGAAGCCTTGTCGGGCTCCCCGATCGGGCGACCTTTGTAGCGAACCATTCGCATGCACGTGCCTCCCTCAGTGTACTTCACATCGTGCATATACGAGCTGATCAGCAGGAGACCGCGGCCCTCGGGGCGATATAAATTTTCCCCGACCCGCGGGTCCGGGATCGTGCCGGGGTCGAAGCCTTCCCCTTCGTCGGTGATGCAGATCTCCACCTTTTCGGCATCGACGCAATACTCGATCCTGACCTTCTTGCTGGCGTCCATCTTATTGCCGTGTTTGACGGCGTTGAGGAAGGCCTCCTCCAGGGCCAGATGCACCGCGAAGATATCGTCCTGGGTGAATCCCCTGGCGTCCAGCGCCGACAGGATTTGGCGGCAGGGCCGATTCAAGGCCGACGGTTGACTCTCGACCACAAGCGTACATTTCACCGGCGATTCAGCCGCCATAACGGTCTACCTTCTCGTGTAATCGCCCGGGGCCTGCCAACCGCCTCGGAGGGCCGCCTGAACCGGGCTTGCGCCGTGCATCAGGAGCTTTCCGAGACGAAGTGCCCAGGCCTAGCGGCGTTCGGAGAAGCTGCGTGTCGCACTTTCGACGTCCTCATAGATCTCAAATACGCTGGTCAATCGGGTGATTTTGAACACTTCGTGAATCCCCGGATGGATGTTGCACAAGCGCAACTCCCCTTCGTGTTCGTAGACGCGTTTGCTGATGCGAATCAGCAGACCGAGCACGGCCGAGGAGAGGAACTTGACGTGACGGAAGTCGAGCACCAGATGGATCCCCGGCGCCTGCTCGACGACGGACTCCACGGCCTCCCGCAGGGCCCGGACGTCGGTCTCCTCGAGTATCTTCTCATCCGTGAAGGCTACGATTGTAGCTTCGTCTTTATATTCCACACTGATCCGCGGCTGAATTGCAGCCATAACGATCTCCCCATTAGACCTCAACAGGAATGGGCCTATCGTAAAAGGCCCTCGACGCCGTGTCAAGTCTTTTGCGGATCGATCTGCCAGGGAAGGGACAAAACACCGGGACAGGAGACCGACCGTGCCGAGCCCGGCGCACCGCGCGATTTTTTTTGTGCATAAAACTCTTGCTATTTGAAGTCAACAATGGATAATAATAGGGAATTGAGCGAGGTGAACGCTGACAGCGTCAGCCCCGCGGACCTGGGAGTATGATGGGGTCTCTTGCATTTTCGGGCCGAGGTCGTGACAGACCGAGCCCGCACGACAGAAGCAGCCCCCCTCGACGGCGACTGCCCGTGTCAATGGTTGTGGAGTGACAACGAGTCGTGGCATGGTTTCGGGCACAATGCGAGGAACAGAGTCTTGATTGACGGACTTGTTGGTACACCACTCGCGTCGTGCATTTATTATTCTTTTCGTCAGTTCCTGGTGTAGGGAAGGAGAACACAATGAGAGTTAGCAGATCTACCGGATACGCGTTGCTGGCTGTCGGTTATATCGCCAAGAACCAGGGCGACGGCGTGGTCCTGTCGCAGGATATTTCCAAGCAGTACGACATCCCTCTCGAATACCTGCTCAAGATCCTCCAGCAACTGGTCCGGGCCAACGTTCTGCGGAGCAAGCGAGGTCCGCGAGGCGGCTTCTCCCTGGCCAAGACCACCAACAAGATCACCATGCTGGAAGTCATCGAAGCGGTGGACGGCCCGCTGACCGGCGAGCTGAACCTGACCGACCAGGCCGGCAACGACGCCTACGCCAACAGGGCCGAGCAGACCTACAACAAGGCCATTGCCCAGGCCAAAGGCGTGTTCCAGAAGACCAAGCTGGCCAGCCTGCTCGGCGGCAAATAAAGCCCTTTTGCCGATCCGGCAGGCGCCCCTGCGGTCGGCGAAAATCGATTGGGGTTGTGATATAGGCAGACAAGAGAGGTGCGTGGCACGCCATGGAGATCCGTGAGTTTCAGGAATTGATCGCTCGACGATACAAGGAACGAGACCAGGAGCGTGGCGTGCCTCGCACGTTCATGTGGTTCATGGAGGAGGTGGGAGAACTGGCGACGGCGCTGGCCTCCTGCGAGGACCGGGCCAACATGGAGGAGGAGTTCGCCGACGTGTTCGCCTGGCTGTGCACGCTGGCGAACATCACGGACATCGACATCGAGAAGGCGTGCGGCAAGTACACCAGCGACCGGGTCAAAGGCTTCAAGCCCAAGTAGTCGCTCGCCGCGAGGGAGCCGGCGGTCAGGCCTTCTTACGAAACGTCAAACTCAGACAGAAGCCGCACAGCCCCAGGATCCCGCCCCAACTGGCAGCCAGAAAGATCCACCCTCCGAGCGTCATGCGGCACTCTCCTTTCTGCCCCGCTTGCGCCACGCCAGCCAGACCAGGAAGGACAGCAGCGCGAACAAGTCGATCAGAAGCACCCGCGTGCCGATCACGAAGGGCACCTTCTCGCCGGGGACGTTCTCCAGCTTCATCGTCGGCCAGCCCTCCTGGACGATCCAATAGCCCAGGACCAACAGCAGGAAGGCCGGCGTGACGTACTTGATGATGAAGCGGTAGACCTTGGGAATGCGGATGTCGGAGCCGCTGTGCAGCTCGCTCCAGGCCTTGTCCATGCCGAACACCCAGGCGAACAGGATCACCTCGATCAGCGCGAAGACCACGACGCAGAAGGTGCCGCCCCAGAAGTCCATCTCGTCCAGGGCGCCCTGGCCGTTGAAGAAGATCACGATCTGGCAGAGGTTGAACGTCACGAAGGCGAACAGGATGCTGGCGGTCTTGCGGTCCAGGTTGAACTCGTCCTGCAGAAAGACGATCGCCGGCAGGGCCAGGGAGATGGAGCTGGTGACGCCGGCGATGAACAGCAGGAAGAACCACGCGAAGGCGAAGAACTGGCCGAAGGCGACATGCTGCAGGACCAGCGGCATCGTGACGAAGCCCAGGTTGAACGCCCCCCCTTTGGCCAGCTCGGTGGTGCCCTGCGGCCCGAAGAAGACGAACGCGGCCGGAACTACGATGCTGCCGCCCAGGATCACCTCCGCGACCTCGTTGGCCGTCGCGGCGGTCAGGCCGGAGAGCGCTACGTCGTCCTGCTTGCGCAGGTAGCTGGCGTAGGTCAGAATCACGCCGAAGCCGACGCTGAGGGTGAAGAAGATCTGGCCCGCGGCAGCCAGCCAGACCTTCGCCTCTTTGAGCTTGGCCCATTGGGGATTCCAGAGGAATCCGAACCCGTTGTTGACGCTCCAGTCCGGCCGGGCCGCGTCGGGCGAACCGAGGGTCACCACGCGGATCATGATGACTACGGCGAAGGCGAAGAGCACCAGAAGCCCCAGCTTGCAGACTCGTTCGATGCCAGCCCGCAAACCGACGCACAAGATCAGGATGTTGACCGTGAAGGTGATCAGGAAGAACAGGTAGGCGGTGCCGACGCTCGAGAAATGCTCGTTCTGCACCAGCCCCTGGTACGCCTGCAGAAATCCCGCCATGCTCCCCTGATCCGTACACCCCGCGTACTTGCCCGTCAGCGCGAAGACACTGTACCCCAGCAGCCACGATTCGATGAATGTGTAGTACGTGAATATGACCGTCGGGCCGAAGATGCCGATTACGCCGAAGTACTTGATGAAGCGATTCTTCTTCCAGACGGTCTCGAAGATGCCCGGGGCGGTGCTTCGCTCGAAGCCGCCGCCGAACCGCCCGATGGTCCACTCGACCCACATCAGAGGCAGACCCAGCAGCAGGAAGGAGATGAAGTACGGGATCATGAACGCCCCGCCGCCGTTTTGCGCCGCCTTGACGGGGAATCGCAGGAAGTTACCCAACCCGATCGCGCTGCCGGCCACGGCCAGAATGACCCCCAGCTTGCTACCCCACGCCTCCCTTGGTCGCTTGCCCGGTTCTTCCATAGACCCCATCCACCAAGTTGTCAGGATCCCGGCGGATCCGAGCCCGCCCGATTATCCGGCCGCGGACCCCCGGACGCCCAGCAGGTCCAGCGAATCCCGCTCG
>JAAYVJ010000484.1 GCA_012517265.1 Planctomycetota bacterium
CCGGTCAAGGTCGAGATCCGCCGGAACTTCAATACGCAGTACTGGACTCTCAAGCGGTCCGGCCCAGTCGACGAATTCGAGAAGGTGGACATGGACACGGTCAAGTTCACGGTCCTCCTACCGCCGCGGTCGGAGCGATCCTTCCAGTACACCCTGACGACCTATGAGGGCACCAGGGCCGAGGACTGGCCGCGTTTGTCCAGGTAATCGGTCTGCATCCGCAGGGGCGGGTTTCCGACCCGCCCCTGCGCCTTTGCGTTCAATCACGGCCAAGTTCCACAATGGCCCGGGCGACCCGGTCGCGGTGGGCCTCGATGGGGACCGGGTCCTTCGTGAAGGTTGTCATGTCCTTCGTCACCTCGCCCGGCACTTCGAGCAATGCGGCGTAGCGGTCCTTGCTCGCCGCGTCGAGCCCGGCGCCCTTGGCGGCGATCAACTTCTTCAGGATCACGAAGTACTCGTAGTCCTCGATCCCGTCGCGGAGCATTTCCCAGCGGATGCTGTCGACCGGACCGTCCAGCACCGGCGAGGCAGGATTGCCGTCGGCCGCTTTGACCGGCGGGTAGACGAACCGACCGTCGCCGTTGCCCCAGGGCAGTCTCTTGCCGGCCGGCGTGCTGTAGCCCGAGGTCCAGCCCATCGGGTCCTCGTAGGGATTCTGCGGATGCGCGGAATCCGGATAGGCGGCGGAACTGGTCCAGTAGTTGGTTTCCCAGACGAGGATGCCTTCGATCTTCCGCTGCCACGTCTGCCAGAGCCAGACTCGCATCTCGGTGCCCGGGTGGTCGATGAACAGCGTGCAGTAGGGGGCTTTGGGACCGGTGCAGACGTACCACCAGAACTTCTCGCCCAGCTCGCGCCGCTGCTCGGCCAGATCGTGCCGGTAGTTGTCGGAGATCGGGCACCAGATGTTCGGCCCGCCCAGCAGCGCGGGCTCGACCTGCTCGGTCAGCATGCGGTTGATGTCGGGGGCTGCGGCCTTGAGCTTGGCGAAGCCGTTATTGACGAAGGCGTAGTCCTTCGGGTCGGGCTCGTCGAACCAGTAGACGAACGCTTCGTCGAGCCAGCCCTTGGTCCGCAGGTGCTCCTGGATCTGCGAGCAATAGCTGTTGAACAGGGCCTTGTAGTGCGGCGTGTCTTCGCCGAAACCGAGCAGTTCGGGTTCGCTGCGCGAGTGGTAGGTGCCGCCGCCCATGCCGGGGATGCCCAGGCGGAAGGAGTTGAAGCCGTAATGGTCGATGGCCCGCTCCATGGCCTTGTCCCAGGCGGTGAAATCGAATTTCACCCGGAGCTTGTCCTGGTCGACCTGCGGCAGTTCCGGCGGCTCGAATCCGCCGCTTTGGAGCAGTTCGCGGCCCGTGCCCGCGTCCGTCAGCGACACGTCGTCGAACCAGACCAGTCCCGTGCCCTCGCCCTCGTCGGTCCAGCGGGCCGCACGCAGGCGAAGCTGCACGGACTTGGCGCCGGCCGGGAAGTTCTTGATGACCCGGTCGAACTCCTGCCACCGGCCGTTGCCGTCCAGGACCATGTCGTTGTTGCCGCCGGAGATCCACTTGCCCGAGGCGTCGTGGTGGTTCAATGTCACGAGGAACACCTGCTCCGGCACGGCCGTGCGGTACCAGAACCGCAGCCGCAGCCCGCCTTCCGGGATCGGCACGAGCGGCTCGTAGGACGCGTCCACGTTCAGGTCCGCGCGGTCGTCGAAGATCAACAGGGCACGTTCGCCGCTGTGCTTCTCGTTTTTGACCAGTCGTCCGCCTTGCCAGTTGGACTTGGGCGGCCGGACGTCCGGCCAGGTCACGCGGATCGGGTCCAGCGGGGCCAGGTTGTACGTGGAAATGTGGTGGGCGCTATAGTTCGCCCAGTACTTGTCCAGGACTTCTCGCTTCTGCCGCTCGTCCGTGAGGCCCTGATATCGGTAGGCCAGATCATCGCTGAATCCGAACGCGGTGACGCACGTCATCCGGTTGGGCAACTCGAAATCGTAGACCTCCACCTGCAGCGGCGCCGCGATGCTGAGATTTTCCGCAGATATCCTGAGCCTGCCTTTGTACTGGCCTGCTTTCGCCTCACGCGGCACGTGGATGCGCACCCAGAACGGCTGGTTCTTGCCTGCCTCCAGGTCCATTGGGCCGGCCAGCGGCGGCAGGGGATCGGGCCAGTAGCCCGCCTCGGCGCTCCTGTCCGTCGGCTGCGTCACGTTCACATAACGCACCTCAAGGATCTCCACGCACGTTGCGGGAAGGGTCGCTCCGGACGGGCCGGTCAGGGGCTCCGGCGTGACGGTCAGTCTGTTGACGGCCTCTTTCGGGCGGATCACCAATTGGGCCGCCTCGACTTCGTTTCTTGCCGCACGGATGGTGACGGCTTGTCCCTGGGTTTGCGGCACCGCCGCATCACGTCCGATCTTCCAGCCCGACGACGCCCACCACAGACCAATCTGTCCGTTCGATCCCGGCAGGATCTCGCCTTTCGTTGCATTCAGATAGCCCTCAGCGCCGCTGCAAACTGCACATCCGCATACCAGGACCGCCGCGATGAGTGTTCGTGTCCACATGTTCCGACCCTCTCAAGAAAACCATTTGTCTGATTCGTCGCCCGCATTGTCCGCCCCGGCGGGCCGACCGTCAAGGAGATTGCTCGCTCTGGCGTGCGACGGCCAAATCGCGTACGCTGTGTCCCAAGGTTATCTAGGATAGAAGGGATATGACGAAGAAGTCGAATCAGACGAAGGAACTGACCGATCTGCCGAATATCGGGGCCGTCATGGCCGACACGCTCCGGCGGGTAGGGGTCGAGACGCCCGCGGATCTCAAGGCCGCGGGAAGCATCGAGGTCTTGCTTCGGATCCATCAGACGATCCCGGACGACAAGGCTTGCGTGCACAAGCTCTATGCCCTGGAAGGCGCGATTCGCGGCGTCCGCTCAAATGACATTCCGCAGGGCGAACGCGCGGAACTCTGGCAGCGGTTCAAGGCTCTGTGCCGGGAGGATGGCAGGCCGTGAAACGAAACGTGGAGATCAAGGCGGCGGTGGCGGACCTTGCCGCGATTGAAGAAAAGGCGGCGAAGCTTGCCGACCAGGGGCCGACGATCCTCGAACAGGAAGATGTGTTCTTCCGCTGTCCGCACGGGCGGCTCAAGCTCCGGCGGCTTTCCGACCGGGCGGAACTGATCGCCTACGAGCGGCCGGACGCCGCGGGGCCGAAGCAATCCCGTTACGTGGTGTACCGCACTGACGATCCCGACGGCCTTCAGAACGCCCTGACCCTTGCTCTGGGAGTGCGCGGCGTCGTCCGCAAACGCCGCACGCTCTATCTCATCGGTGCAACGCGGGTGCACCTGGATCGCGTCGAGGGGCTGGGCGATTTCGTGGAGCTGGAAGTCCTCCTGGCCGAGGGGCAGGACCCCGGTGAGGGTTTCGCTGCCGCCCAGCATCTCATGGCCGAGCTTGGCATTTCGAAGGGCCAACTCGTCGAGGGCGCCTACATCGATCTGCTCGAAAAGCCGTAGTCCCGACGTCCCTGCGGCTGGATGTTTCTCTGGCCGGATGGGGAATGAAGAGGGTACAATACATCGTGTGTCGTGCCTTCGATGGCCCGCCCGCCGAGGGTCGGACCGTTTGGAGGACCGAGGTTGTGGTGGGCCCTGGTCTTTGGCGAAAGGACGTTGTGTGAAAAAGAGCATATCGAACCGGTTCGTTCTGGCGGGGGTGGGAGTGCTTCTGGTTCTTCTGGGCGTGCAGGCGGTCGCGGTCAAGATCGCGGGGACGACCACGCAGGCCACCGTCACGAAGGTCCATCAGGTCGTGAACGACACGTCGGACAGAATGGACTACAACTATCAGATCAGCTACCGGTTCGCCGTCAACGGCAAGGACTAGGTCGTGTTGACATTCATGGTACCCAACAAAGGAGTGCCGCAAGCTGGACAAATGCCAGGAAATTGCGGCTGGTCTTGTCATAGCGCGTGGCGACTCGACGAAAATGTTTGATGCGGTTGACAAACCGTTCGACCA
>JAAYVJ010000485.1 GCA_012517265.1 Planctomycetota bacterium
CTGCATCGCCCGCAAACTGGCCACCGGCCACGCCGCGATCCTGAATGACTGTCCCGACCTGAAGTACCTCTTCAACCCCAGCTTCATTGAGGTCCGTCAGCCCAGCCCGCCGGACCTGAAGTACTGCATCTACACCGAGTCCGAAGGATACATCCTCAACGACGTGCTCTCGCTCGACAAAAATCGCCAGATCAATCCGATCCTCCACTTCGGAGACCTGCCCTTGCTCATCCGCGAGCTGCGCAAGGAGTTCGCCCGCCTGGGCTTCGAGTACAGCGAAAAGCAGATGCGCGAAGCGGTCCGCATCGCGGACCAGGCCGAGAACGAGTTCAAGAGCGAGCTCTATGCCGAGGGCGACAAATTCCTCCGCAGGGTCGAGCAGGAGAACACGCAGGCCTACGTCGGCGTCGGGCGCGACTACGTGATCCTGGACCCCGAGGCCAGCTCCAGCTCCGGCGCGATGTTCTCGCAGGTCCGCGGGCTCGACTACATCCCGCAGCAGTTCCTCGAACATCGTTTCCAGAACATCTCGCTCGACGAGTTCGTCGAGAACGAGTTCTGGAATCAGAGCGTCAAGATCATGCAGGCCAACGTCTTCATCGCGGACCACCCGAACCTGTTCGCGATCCGCATGATCAACTTCGCCTGCGGGCCCGACAGTCTCAAGATCTACCAGGAAGAGCAGATCCATCTGGCGGTGGGCAAGCCCCTGCTCATCCTCGTCACCGACGGCCAGACGAACAACGCCCCATTCGTCACGCGGACCGAGGCCCACGAGCGAGTCGTCAGCCAGAGCCGGCCGGTGCGGCTCGACATCGACAAGCTCAAGATTCACGCCTCGAACACCTACGACAAGCGCATCTGGCTCGTCCCCTACATGGGCGACGCCAGCCACGTCGCGGTCGCGGGTCTGAGGCACTTCGGCATCGACGGCAAGGTCCTGCCGACCAACACCCCTCGCGGCTACGAGGCCGCCCGCAAGCATGTTTCCACAGAGGTCTGCTACCCGCTCAAAGGCGTGGTCGGCGACGCCATCGGATACCTCCAGGAGCAGATCGAACAGACCGGTCTCCAGGCCGTCGAGGACAAGTATCTCGTCATGCTCCCGACGACCAGCGGCCCGTGCCGGTTCGGAAAGTACAGCGAAGTGCTCCGCCACTTCATGAAGATCGAAGGCCTCGAAAAGATCCCGGTCGTGGGACCGTCCTCCGAGACGGACTACATCGACATCCCCCTGCCCGGCGGCCTGAAATCGTCGGCTACGGTCAAGATGCAGCAGATCCTCTTCAAGGGCATCAACGCTGCGGACCTGTTGGAGGACGTCGTCCGGCGGTTCCGGCCGTACGCACAGGACAAACCCGCCGTCGACGCGATGAAGGCCGAGCGGCTCGAAGAGCTCGGAAAGCTCGTCACCGCAGGTGCCGACGTCAAGAAGCTCCAGGAATGGGGACGCGAAACGGTTTCGATGTTCAAGGCGATCAAGCTCCGCCACCACGAACGGTTCCCGCTGATCCTCTACATCGGCGAGATCTACATGCGCCAGCACGACCCCTACACCGATTTCGTCATCCACCGCCTCGAGGACAACGGCCTGGAGGTCGTCCGCGACCCCATCACCGACTGGCTGTTCTACGTGAACAAGATGAATCTCCGCAACGCCCGGCGTGACATGGGCCTGGGCTTCAAGGGCCGCGATTTCGGCAGGCTCCTTCGCTCGGCCGCCAAGGCCGGCAAGTCCGTCCTCAAGGGCAAGTACATGGGCCACGTCGCCGACAAGCTGGCGGAGCCCTTCCACGAGGTCCTTGAAGGCCGCCACGTGCTGCCGCACCCGATGGAGATCATCGAGACGCTCGAAGCCGCCCACGAAACGCACGGCAACATTGAAGGCGAGTCGCCCCTGAGCACCGGCATCGCCTACTATCTGATGCACGAGATGGTGCACCCCCACGGCGACGCCTACATCTCCGGCATCTTCCACGTGGGACCCTTCACCTGCATGCAGGAAGGGGTCGCGACCGCCAAGATCGAGGCCATGGTCAAGGAATTCCGCAAGCGGAAGCCGGACCTGGTGTTCCCGATCATCCACGCCTTTTTCGGCGACTCCGCCAGCGCCAACCTCGCCTCGGAGATCGCGGTCTTCAAGGAGCAATGCTACCAGAAGCGAGACCTGCTGCGCCAGCAGCACGGCGGCGGCCA
>JAAYVJ010000486.1 GCA_012517265.1 Planctomycetota bacterium
CCGAGACTGACGTTATCGATGAAGATCGCGTCGATGTCGTCGCCCTGCTGGCTCGACTTCGTTCCGGTGCCCACTCCGACCGTCAGCGATTTGACCTTCGTTACGTCGACGCCGGCCGCGGTGATGTCCGCCAACGGGATCTTCCAGGGACGCCAGGAGCTGGTTTGAATGACGTAGCCCGGAAGGGTGAACACCGCCTCTTTCCCGGCTTCATCCACCACCTTCACATACAGCGGCTGCTCGGTATTGCACCCGTATTTGTCGGTCCCTTCTTTCTCGGGATCGACATAGTACCCACAGAACATGAGCGACAGCAGGTTGGTTCCTCCGGCCGTCCAGTCCCGCGCCGCGGCGAACGTGTAGGTGGCGTCCGTGGTGTAGGGCTCGAACTGGTTCTGGGCTTCCAGGCGCAAGGACTTGTAGCCCTGCCCGGCCGTAGCAGGATCGAGAAACGTATAATCGAAGCCACCGATGTTGTCGACCCAGGCGGCGGCGATCGCCGCGTTGTCGGCATAACCCTCGAAATCGTCGATGGCGTAGCTCGGCTCCCTGACGAAGTCGGAAACGACGGTTATGTCGTCCCAGGTGCACTTGAAACCGTCGGGCTCCCCGTCATTCTGCTCATTCTGGGCGAAGATGCCGCAGAGGCCTTCGGTGAAGACCTTCTCGGCCTTGTTCGCGTCTTCCCACGGATCCTTGGCATCGGTGTCGACGAACGAGACTTGAGCCAGCAAGGCGCCGCCCTTGGCCTCGTAGAGACGTCCCGTCACGGTCACCGGGCCCGCGCCGACCACCTCCAACTCCGCATAGAAGCTCCTGGCGCCCAGCACGCTGGGAATCGCGGCCGCAACGGTCTTGTCCATCACGTTCTGGTTCATCTTGACCTTCTCGATGTTGATCGCCACATTGGCCGGCCCGTTGCTGTAGTCCACGTGCAGGATGTAGCCGTCCGCCACGAAGCCGGGGGCCACGCCGGTGAGCTTGCCGTCCTTGTCGATGAAATAGCTCGCGCGGGCAATCAGGCCATAGTAGCAGTAGCGGGTGTCGCCCGCCACGTTCACCGTGGCGCCCACCCGGACGTCCTTGAATTTCTCGCTGGTGCCAAAGCCCGCGGAGAAGGCCGACCCGCCCTTGGCGACCGCGGTGGTCTCCGTGAACGTAAGGTAGTGGTTCCCTCCTTCTGTGGCCGTGATGGTCTGTTTGAAGGTGCCCGCCACCTGGGGGAAGGACACAAACGTCCACTGCAGACCCAACTGGCCGCCATCGAACGAATCCGCCCAATCGGCCAAGCCCACCGAGGCCAGGGCCGCAACGATTGCCAACACCCGCGTCACTTTCACCGATGCGTTCATGGGATCTCCTCTCAAAAGATGATTATGCTTGCGCAGATAGCGGGGACATCGCACGGCTGCCCCTCGCTCCGATGCTGAACCGACCGAACCACACAGGCCGTCCTCCAGTCCTGGCTCCGAACACCATCATTATTGTATCGGCCAACCCCAGGCCGAATCAACACTTTCAGCCGTTATTTTTCGATTAGAGACGACCAGTATCCGGGAGAGCCGCCAGCCCGGACTATTGGCGACTGGAAGGCGGATTCCGGGGAAGAGAGGCAAAAATTGGCGGATTATTCACCCAAAGACGCCGCAAGAAGACCGGGAGCGGAACATAGGCGGCCCCCGCCCTTCATTCGGTCATTTGTCGGAAAGCCAGGTCGGGCCGAACTTCGTGTCGACCTTCAGCGGGACGTCGAACCGGATGGCGCCGACCATCTCTTCCGCAATCCATTTGGCGTGCCGCTCGACCTCGGCCCCAGGGGTCTCGAACACCAATTCGTCGTGGACCTGGAGCAGCATACGAAGGGCCGGCCGCTCGGTCTGAATCCGGCGGTGGACCCGGAGCATGGCGACCTTGATCAAATCGGCCGCGGAGCCCTGGATGACCGTGTTGACGGCCAGCCGCTCGGCCTGGGCCCGACGGCCTGGATTGGTGCTGCGGATGTCCGAGATCTTGCGCCGCCGGCCGAGGACGGTCTCGGCGTAGCCGTTGCGTTTGGCCTTGGCGACGCACTCGTCGATGAAGGCCCGGATCGAGCCGTAGCGAGCGAAGTATTGATCGATGAACTGGCGGGCCTCGGCGGTCGTCATTCCGATGTTGCGAGCCAGGCCGAGAGCCCCCTGCCCGTAGATGATGCCGAAATTCACCGTCTTGCACCGGGACCGCTGCTCACTGGTCACCTGGTCGAGCGGGACACCGTAGATCTGCGAGGCCACAAAGCGGTGGATGTCCTGATCGGCCGCGAAAGCCGCCCGGAGCGTCTCGTCTTTCGAGAAATGGGCCAGCAGCCGCAACTCGATCTGGCTGTAATCGGCGCTGAGGATCACATCGCCGGGATTCTGGGGCACGAAGGCCCCCCGAATCTTGCGGCCCAATTCCGTGCGGACGGGTATATTCTGGAGGTTGGGGTTGCTGGAAGACAACCGGCCCGTGGCGGCCACCGTCTGGTTGAAGGACGTGTGGACCCGGCCGGTCCTGGGGTGCACGAGGGCCCCCAGCGCGTCGACGTACGTGTTCTTGAGCTTGCCCAGACTGCGGTACTCCAGCACCATGCCGGGCAACAGGCTCTGGTCCGAGAGCTGTTCGAGGACCTCCGCGTCAGTGCTGCGGGCCGCCTTGCCCAGCCGGGGCGCTTGCAGCTTGAGCTTGTCGAAGAGAATCTCGGCCAATTGCTTGGGCGAATCGATGTTGAAGACCTGCCCCGCCTCGCGGTAGATCTGCTCAGCCACGTGGCTCAGGGCCTGGTCCAGTTCTCCGGACATCTGCCGCAACAGGGCCGTGTTGACCGTGATCCCGGCGTACTCCATCTCGGCCAGCACCTCCACCAGCGGCATCTCGACATCGCGGAACAACTTGTCCAGCGTAGGCTCGCGTTCCAGGCGGTCCTTGAGGCACAGGTAGAGCTGATACGTGATGTCCGCATCCTCCGCAGAGTACTCCGCCGCCGCGGCCAGGTCCACCAGGTCGAACGTGAGCTGGTTCTTGCCCTTGCCGATAAGCGAGACGATCGGAATGCACTCGTAGTTGAGCAAGTCCAACGCCAGGTTGTCCATCGAGTGCGAGAGCCGCTCCGGATCCAGCACGTACGACGCGACCATCGTATCGAAGTAGACGCCCCGAACCGGCATCTTGGCGTTTCGCAACACGAGCATGTCGTACTTGATGTTCTGCCCGATCTTGCGGACGGATTCGTCGGCCAGGATCGGGCCCAGCTCCCGCCGGACCATCTCGACGTCCAGATGCGGCGCCCCGAGCGGACCGCGGACGGCCAAGTAGAACGCCCTGCCCGGCCGCCAGGAAAAACTCAAACCGACGAGTTCCGCCCGCATGGCATTGACGGACGTAGTCTCGGTGTCCACGGAGATGAGCTTCTGCTCTCGCAGCTCGGCGACGAAGGCA
>JAAYVJ010000061.1 GCA_012517265.1 Planctomycetota bacterium
AGGTCCGAAGCGGACCTGCCTGGGAGTCTTGCGCTTTGGGCCTCCAGCATGGCACGCGAGCGAAATGCTCGCGCTGGGGTGTGCGAAGCACCCTTGTGCTGGTGGCTCCAATGCGAAAAACTGCCGCCGCGCAGCGGCGGAATCCGAATCAGTCCGGCTCCTTCTCTGCAGGGGATGGCAATGCGAACTCCGCAGCGTTGCAGGGAGCCTCGACGACGGATCGAATCAGCCAGTGAAACCAGCCATGAGAAACCTCGAGAACATATTCTGGCGCGCCGCCCGCACGGACCGATAGCTGCTCGGTATCCATGAACTGAACATCGACTGGAAGGCCGCCCTCATGACGACCACTGCGGTAGAGGAGCAAGGCATCTTCAACTCGGGATCGGATGCTCATGGCTGCTCCAAGTACTTCCTGCGCGTTGTGTCGTCGAGCAGGCGGATCTGCTGGAGGACCAGGCCGTAGTGGCTGCCGGGGGGCTTTTCCTGCATGACTTCGCCTCGCCAATCCTTCGCGAAGTTGCCCGAGTAGCACAGCCACGCGGTCCGGCCGTCGGGGCTGATGAACTTCGTCGGGATGTTCAGGAAGTAACCCTGCTCGCCGAAGTCCTTCATGTAGGTCACGAGCCGCCAGGGGCCGGTCACTTCGTTCGCTTCGAGGATGTAGGAGTTCATCTTGGCACAGGTCGGCCAGCCGTCGGTGACGCACATGAGGTACCGCTTGAGCGGGGCGTTGTAGGTGACCGTGACGCAGCCGCAGTTGTTGTTCCAGTCGATCAACGGCCGGATCTTGGCGAAGTCCCTGGTCCAGATGGGTCTGCCCTCGCCGTCGCGGCCGGCGAAGAACTCGTACTTGCTCGCGTCGTTGATGTTCTCGATGCTCGGCGTGACGCGGAGCAGGTAGATCTGATCGCCGCTGATCCAACTCAAGTTGCCGAAGCGGGGCTTGGGATCGGGCGCCGGCGCGCCGTGGGCGACGAGGTACGCCTTGCCGTCCGGGGAGTGCTCCATGTTCCGGCCGAAGTCGACGAAATGCGGCGAGCCGATCTTGACCGGGTAGCCCCACATGCCGGTCTCGCCGAAGAGGGGCTTGGCCGGCGTGTGCGGCGTGTCGGTCCAGGTCTTGCCGAAGTCGGTCGAGGTGCGGAAGCCCACGCAGGGGCCCAGCCACGGCCAGTTGAAGGCCTGGTCGCCGTAGCGGACGAGGCCGTCGGGGGCGAGGCAGTAGGTGCCGTAATACCAGACGCCGTTGTGGACGAGGCTGCCGCAGGGGTAGCGGCCGCGGTAGGGGGAGGCGTCGCCCTTGAACAGGCCCAGGCTGACGATCTTTAGATTCAGCGGATCGTCGCCGATCAGCACGGCCTGTCCCGTGGTCGCATCGGGGCCCACGCCGCTGTTGGAGTTCTCGCGGGTCCCGTCGGCGCGAGGCGCGGAGCCGTCGGTCCAGGGCGAGTACAGATTTCCGTCGGACGCCCAACTCGGATACCACGTGTCGGCGACGTGGTAGTCGCTGTGGACGCCGGTGAAGGCGACGCCGACGATGTCCTTGGACGGTTCGAACGGGCAATCCGCCGGCGGCTGCGACGGCCAGAGGAACGGCTTGAAGTCGCGGCCCTCCTGGTATGATGCTCCAACCGCTGTGGAATTGCATGCCAACCCGCTTACTCCAAGGAGAGACAAGCACAACGACAGCTTCTTTCTTGTGAACTTCATCGCTTCGATTCCTCACTGTGCAGGGGGATTCGGACTCGTGTCTTGAAATCCACTTCGGGCAATGCCTGAAACGCCAGCGGCGCCGGGGCGAACAGGAGCCGCACCAATCCCATGACGACACTGGATAGGAAGGGCAGATCCGTGTCGAGGAGCCAATGCCGGATAGTGCGACCCTTCAGGTGGCTCGGGTAACGTTTCTTCTTGAACTGCGGGACTCGCCGGCGGATTGCGAGGAGTTCCGAAACGGAGGAGAAGGGCGAAAGAGCGATGTCCAGAACATCTCCATTCGCATGTGTTTGGGACCGCCAGAACGAGAGGAGAATCGAGGTGACTCCCAAGGCGATATACGCCGCAAGAACGGGGAGACTCCAGCCGAACCACAATATGAGCCCCAGGAAGGCCAACAGTGCACAGGCGGCAATGAGTTGCCGCGTCGTTCTCGTTCGCACGACGTTGGTTTCGATCTCGGCGTCCGACTCGAGAATCAGCAGAAGTCGATGGAAATAGTCCCATCGTTCCTTTGAAGCGACGATCTTGTGGTCCTTCAAATCGTCGTAATGACGCCAGAGGGCGAGGATGATCGTCTTTACGGTGCGATCTTCCGTTTGCACACGCACGTCGTCAAGGGAATCCCGGAGCCGGAACGCCCCGATCTCCTCATTCATGTACGACCTGATGATATCGGCTGCCTGCCTTCTCGCCGTCCGGTCGATCATTCTGGTTTCTCCATTTTGCAGGAGTCTGTCGAAAGTCCGCGGTCTTCAGCCTCTGGAACACCTCTGCAGACTACAATTCGATTTGTATTTTGCAAGAGCTTTTGGGAGTTCTTGACGTACGCGGACCGCGCAGCCGATGAATCGTCGGGAGCGTGCGACCGGGGACGCCGTCCCCGGACCCCCTGGCATCTTTCGCTCTGTGCCAGCAGCACGATAAGAGAGGTTCCTCACGGGAATTCGAGCATTCTCAGCGTGGCCGAAGGGGTACGGCCGAGCCGGTCGTGCACGGCTCCAATTCGTAGGAGTCCATCGCGTTGCGGCTTCCGGCCCCACGTGTGAACGAGACGTACGCCCGCGGGGCCGGATACTGCACGAGGGCGTGCGACGCCCTTCCATGCCATTGGCCCAAAGCGTCAAATGCCGGGGGTTTGGGGGCAGAGCCCTCAAAACAGACCCTTGGGCCTCGTGGGTATGCTTGTGAAACGATCCCGTCAGGCGAAACCGCCCTCACATCCTGTCCGACTACTTCATTGCGCTGCCTTGCCGTTGGGGCCGAAGAGGGCCTCGACGAAGTTGGCCGGGTCGAACTCGGCGATGTCCTCGGGCTTCTCGCCCAGGCCGACGAACTTCACAGGGATGTCGAGCTTGTCCTTGATCGCGATCACGATGCCGCCGCGGGCGGTGCCGTCGAGCTTGGCCAGGAAGATGCCGGTGACGTCGACCGCCTCCGTGAAGAGCTTGGCCTGGGAGATCGCGTTCTGGCCGGTCGTTGCG
>JAAYVJ010000487.1 GCA_012517265.1 Planctomycetota bacterium
CTGCTGCGAGCCGAAGCAGCGTGCGGGTCCATGCAAGCGACCGCGACGGTGGTGCAACAGATCATCGATAATGAGGCCGTGGTTCTCAGCGAGCCACAGATTCCCACCAGAGGCAACGCCACAAGCAGGGATAGCCTGCGTACCCAGGTTCTTCGCGAGGGACGGTTGTCCTACGCTCTGTTTCCGATGCCCGCCGAGGTCAGCGATCAGATGATTCGTTCGGCGATGTCCCGCCAGACGATGAGCGACGGGTATGTCTTGTACCTTCTGACCCGAATCGCGAAGCCCGAGGCGTGCGACCGAGAAAGACTCATGCAGATCTGGAACAGCCGCGATGAGGGCAAGCGTTTGTTCGCTATAGACGTGTTGTACCTCTGGGCCGCCCCACAGATGCTCAGAGACCTCTATGATCAGGCCGATTTCGATGAAGTCAGATCGGAGATCGCCTGGGCGTTGGCCGCATTGAAGGAATCGCAAGACATTACGATAATCGAAGAGCAGGTCCACGACTTCTGGAATCCTGATTGGTTGAGCCTCAACCGACCCTTCATCCATCCGCGCACGGACCGACGCGGGCAACCTGTGGCGGACTACCTCAACGAGGAAATGATGAGAGTGGAACAGGCCCTGTGGAACTACTTCCATCCTGCCTTCGGCGCTCTGGATGAGGAGCGTCTGGCTGTCCTCAAGAGGCTGGCGGCCGACAGAACGATCCACGCCGGGATGCGATTCGACCTGCTCGGCGTCGACTACGGCGGAACGGAGTGGGGACTGCCCCTGTTGGAGCAGGCGGCCCGGGACATCCTCGCGATCGATTCATCACCCTCGACGATACAGAGGATCATGTCGATGATGAAATCCGTTGGCAACAGCGGCTTCGTCGTCGGGAGCCCCTCGAACTGGGGAGAGAACCGTCACCCTACCCTGTCGACCTCAGGTCCGTGCCGGTGCCTGTGCGAGTCTTCAGGCATCCGGAGTCTCTGTGACCGATGGGCGTTCAAACCAGGACGGCGGGCTGGGTTCGTAGTGACGCCGGGAGGCGTTATCTTGCGCGCCTTTCCGCCTCGCAAAACGCCAAGAAGGGAAGATATGCCCTGACGGGCACACTACGAACAGGTCCCGCTCGATTTTCCCCCTGCCGGGATTCTCTCACAGACACCCGTGCCGCGTTTTCCCGCAATTCGCTTGACTTGGGGGCGGCGGTCCTCTATACTGCTTCACAAGCGAATCTTGCGGCGGAACTCATGCTGACATAGTGTTGCGGAACACGTGCGGGTCGTCTTGGAAATGCAGCGGAGGAAAAGCGATGAGACGACAATGGTTGGCGCTTGCGCCGATATTGTGTGGTTGCGTCCTGGCATGGGCGGAGGAACCGGTCAAATTCGAGGATGCGACGCTCAAAGCCGTCGTGGAGGAGACTCTTTGGGTCCAGGACCCTACCCCCTCGGACATGCTAGGATTCACCTATCTCGAAGGCCGCGGCCTGGACATCACGAGCCTGGTGGGCCTGGAGTACGCGAAGAATCTGTACACGCTTCAAATGGGCGACAACCAGTATATCGCGGACGTCGCGCCATTGGCCGGGCTGACCAGCCTCGCGACCCTGGTCCTCAATCAGAACCGGATCGCGGACGTCTCCCCGTTGGCCGGGCTGATCAACCTCATGGAGCTGGACATCCACCACAACGAGATCCATGACATCTCCCCCCTGTCGGGCATGACCAAGCTGCGAAGGCTCGCCATCCGCGAGAACCCGATCTCCGACCTGACGCCGCTGGCACATATCACAGGGATCCAGGTCCTGATTGCCAGTTGCACCGAGGTCCGCGACCTCTCCCCCCTGCTGTCGATGAACTCGCTGCAACATCTGGATCTGCGAGAATGCCCCCTGGACCGCGAGGCCTACGACACGTACATTCCGCAGATCCAGGCGAACAACCCCGGCGTCGAAATCCGCTACGATCCGCTTCGCCAGTACACCGTGGAGATCTCCTCCTCCCCCGGCGGGGCCGTAACCCACCCGGGCGAAGGCCAGTTCACGTTCGAGACCGGGCAGATCCTCCTGCTGCTGGCCAAGCCCGATCCCGGCTGGGTGTTCAAGAGTTGGTCGGGGACGTTCAATGACTCGCAGAATCCGACTTCGCTGCCCGTCGCCGGCAACCACACAATCCAGGCGAATTTCCTCGACCTGTCCAACACGCTGTTCGTCGACGACACGGGTCCCAACGATCCGAGGCCGGGCGACCCGGCCGGAGGCGACCCGGCTGAAGACGGAACGACGGCACATCCGTTCGACGCGATCCAGGAGGCAATCGACGCGGCGGAGGACGGCATGTCCATCTTCGTTCGTCCCGGCCTGTACCGCGAGAACATCGATTTTCTGGGCAAGAACATCCGGCTCATCGGCACCAACCCGGATCAGCCGCAAGGGACACAGCTCCCGATCATCGAAGGCGCAAGAACCGGCGCGGTCGTCAGCTTCACCCGAAACGAGGGAGTCGCCTGCTCGCTGACCGGCTTCGTCATCACGCGGGGCGTGGGCGACCTGGCCGCCGCGATCGCCTGCGACGGGAGCAGTCCGACCATCGCCCATTGCCTGATCGTCGGCAATCGCGCCGCCGGCGCCGACGGAGCCGCCGTCTACTGCCGCGAGAGCCGCGCCGCATTCATCAACTGCACGATCGCGGACAACGTCTCGGGCCGCAACGGCGGCGGGGTCCGACTGGTCAGCAGCAACGTCGCGATCAACAGCTCGATCGTGTGGAACAACAGCCCCTCGCAAATCATAACCGCCGGGGTCGGGAATCCGCTGATCGAGTTCAACAACATCTCGGGAGGATGGCCCGCCGTGGGGAATTTCTCGAGCGACCCGCTGTTCGTCCTGCCGGGCCATTGGGCCGACGCCGACAATCCGGACGAGCCGGGCGATCCCGCCGACGCCAGCGCGGTCTGGATCGACGGCGATTATCATCTGAAATCCCAGGCCGGACGGCGGAACGCGAACACCCCCGACTGGCACTCGGACAGCGTCACCAGTTCCTGCATCGACGCGGGCGACCCCCGTCTGCCGACGGGCGACGAGCCGGCCCCCCACGGGGACGTCGTCAACCAGGGCGTCTACGGCGGCACCGCCCACGCCAGCAAATCGACGCGGAGTTGAACAACCGTAGGGTGGGCTCTCAGCCCACGCGGCAGGAACATTCCGAACTGACAAACGCGTGGGCTGAGAGCCCACCCTACACGATCCCCCGCGGACCTCCGTCGTCAGACCACGCCGCACAGGTCGGGCCAGGCGGCCAGCAGATGGTCGGGATTCTCGGCCTGGATTCGGTCCAGGTGCTTGACGGCCTGACCGCCGGTCTTGACGACCGCCGAGACGACGCCGGCCCGCTTGGCCTGGCGGACGTCGTGGTCGGTGTCGCCGATGTAGATGGTTCGCTTGGGGTCCGCGCCGAACTCCTTGACCAGGGCGACGATGCCCTCGGCGCGGGAATTGCCCGCCTGGGCCTGGTACATCATCGAGGACCGCACGACGTCCCAGTCGCGGAAAGTCAACGTCGAGAGGATGCTCTCGATGGCCTCCAGCCGCAGGCCGCTGAGCATGGCCAGCCGGACGCCGCGGCTCTTGAGGTCCCTCAGAGCCCCTTCCACGCCGTTGAAGGGCGAGATCATGTCGAGCACTTCGCAGGGGAAGAGCTTCCAGAACCGTTCGTGACATTCGTCGGTGCGGCTGCGATACTGCTGAGGCAGGTACGCCCGGACGTACTCCCAGATGCTGGTCCCGAAGACGTCGTACACCGGGTCGGAATTCCCCTTGGGAATCCCCAGCTCCCGGGCCGCCCTGCGCACCGCGGCCATGATGGCGTCGTCGGTTTTGACCAGCGTGCCGCCAAGGTCCGTCACGATCAGATCGATCTTTCGACTATTACTCGCCATGCATTCAGATGCTTTCGGTCTCATGCGGCTCCCGGGGAAGCTGTGCGCCATGCCACACGGCCACGACCCACACAGTCCGCCCTTTTACACGATAGAAGAAACGATACGGTGCTACAATCACTTCTCGAAAAGGCAGGTCCGGAAACTCCGGCAGCGCCCGGCCGGATTGCGGGAACTTCTGGAGTCTCGACAGAATCCTCTCGGCCTTCTTCCGGAAGTCCTCCGCCGCCGTCGGGTTCTCCCGATGAATATAGATGAATGCGGCGAGAAACTGAGCCCGAGCCGAGGGAGTGAAGCGGACTTTCACCGCCGGATCCCCTTCAGCAAGGCGTCCGCCTCCGCGAGCACCGCGTCGAGGTCATGCCCCTCGCCTGCCTCGATCTCCTTTTCCCCACGAGCGAGAAGCCGCAGAAGCTCCAAGTCGCGTTGCGAACGTTCGTAGGCCTGGATGCTGACCATCACGGCGGCGGCCCGCCCTCTCTGGGTAATCACAACCGGTTCTTCGCCGGCGGACACGCGATTCACGATCGAGGTCGCATCCTGTCGAAGATCCGTAATGGGAATGATGTTCGGCATTCTTGTCATTGCACTCTCCTATGCTAGACCTGATGATAGCATCAACACTACGGATCTGCAAGTGGAATCCTCAGCGTGCGACTTCTGCGGATACGGCCCCCCGTGCCACTATGGGGACTTCTCTTCGACCTTGAAGATGCGAAAGCCGGACTTCTGGTAGTTGTTCAAGGCGTTGGGATGGTCGTGGTTGCAGGTGTGCAGCCAGACCCGGTTCGCATCCCAGGCGAAGGCGTTCTCGATCGCGCTGTCGAGCAGCGGCCCGCCAAGTCCCCGGCCGACGAACTCCGGCGCCAGGCCGAAGATCCGGATCTCCACGCTGCCGTCGTCGGTGCGTTTCAGCTCGTAGTAACCCGCGATGGAGCCCTCGCGATACGCGACGAACGTCCTGAGGTTGTCCGCGGCCGCATAATCCTGCCACTGCGGTTCCGGCCAGACGAGCCGGTCCACCCATTTCCAGTCGCGTCCGACGTACTCGTAGAGGAAGCGGTTGAATCGCGGCTGCTTGACGACGCATTCGCGGATGTCCAGGCCGGTCCCTGGGCGGGCCCTTCGGACCCACTGGTCCTTCGATACGATTTCCAGATGCGTGGTCCGCGTCATATCGGTCGTCCTGTTTCGCGTGCCCTTCCCCACCGCCCGGCAATCGCTCCGCACCGGGGGCTGGCGGTCCCAGATCGTAGTCTCCCGCCGCGGCCGGCTCAAGTCCGAAATTAGGACCGATCCGGGCGAATCCCCCCTGTCGGCCGTCAACCGAATCGGTATAATCGCCGTCATTACCGGTATCGAACAGGGCAATGAAGGACCCGAGTCAGGAGGTTGTGGCATGTTGGCGAAAGGGATTGCAGCAATCTTGGTCGTCGTGTCGATCGCAAGCTTGGGGCGCGCCGCCGGCCAGCCGCCCAAGCCTGCGGCCGACGAAGAGGCGATCCTCGTGGCCAAAGGCAACAACAGCCTCGCCCTTGCGATCTACCAGCAGCTCCAGGGCAACACCGGCAACCTGTTCTTCTCGCCGTACAGCGTCTCAACGGCAATGGCGATGACCTACGCCGGGGCCAAAGGGGCCACACAGGAACAGATGGCCGAGGTCCTGTGGTACCCGACCTCGGCTCAGATCCTCCAGAAGCTCGGCCTGACGCGGGCGCCGCTGACGCAGGAGCAATTCGCCCAGGCATGCGGGCGGGTCATCAAGGACCTCGCCCTGCGAGGCGGCCGGAGCAATTGCGAGCTTCGCATCGCCAACGCCCTGTGGGGCCAAAGGGACTACAAGTTCCGCCGGGCGTTCACCTCGCTCGTGGAGAAGCAGTACGGCGGCAAACTCCAGGAGATGGATTTCATCACCATGGCGGACAACGCCCGCCAGACGATCAACGCCTGGGTGGAGAAGCAGACCGCCGGCAAGATCAAGAACCTCATCGGGCCGGGCGTGCTGGACGCCGCGACCCGACTGGTGCTGACCAACGCGATCTACTTCAAGGGCAGTTGGGCCCGCAAGTTCAAGCCGGAACAGACCAGGGCCGAACCGTTCACGCTCCTGGGCGGCAGTTCGGTCCAGGTCTCCATGATGATCCAGGAATCCAGGTTCGGTTACGCCGAGACCGACAAGCTGCAAGTGCTCGAGATGCCGTACGCGGGCGAAGAACTCTCCATGGTCATCCTGCTGCCCAAGGAAAACGAAGGCATCGGCCAGCTCGAAGCGGACCTGACCGCCGAGGGCCTGGCCCAATGGCTCGACGCGATTCACACCCGCACCGTGATCGTCACGATCCCCAAGTTCAAGATGACCTGCAAATTCGCGATGGACAGCGTGCTGCAGGCCATGGGCATGACCGAGGCGTTCTCGAAGAACGCGGACTTCTCCGGCATGACGGGCAAACGGGACCTGTTCATCTCCGCGGTGATCCATCAGGCGTACGTGGACGTGAACGAGGAGGGCACGGAAGCCGCCGCCGCCACCGGCGTGATCATGAAGCTGACCTCCGCGGGGCCCGAGATGACGCCGATCTTCCGCGCCGACCACCCGTTCCTGTTCCTGATCCGCGACAA
>JAAYVJ010000488.1 GCA_012517265.1 Planctomycetota bacterium
GACGCCGATGCCTGTGACGATGTTCGTGCCGCCCTTGGGGGTCTCGATGACCGCCTTGGGCGAGCCCTCGCCTTGGAACGCCGGTGTGCCGTCCGGCAGGCTGATCACGGTGGCCGAAGGATGCAAGCCGATCAGCACGGTGTTCGGCCGAAGCGTCAGCGTGTCGCTGACGAGGTAGAGACCCATGGGTAAGTAAAGCGCCCTGTGTTCGGCAATCGCCTTCTTGAGGGCGGCTGTGTCATCGGTCTTACCGTCGCCTGTCACGCCGAGCGTGCGGACGTTGACCCAGGTCGCCGGGTCGGGCAGGGCGGGGATGTCCGAAGCAACCGTCGGCGGCAGGGTGGTCACTTCCTGGGCCGACGTTGTAGTCTTGATCTGTCGAACGGCGTTCAAGCCATCGAGGTGCAGGCCGTGTGAGAATTGATCGACCACGTAAACAGAACCCCTGCCGGTGAGAGTCTTTCCGCTCTCGCGGAAGCTGGCCAAGGTGGGGACATTCTTGCACGCGACGTTTTGCAGGTTCACCTGCATCCTCGCGTTGTTCTCGTTGCCGATGATCAGGGCCGGGCCGGTGATGTTCTCGAAGATCGCATCGCTGATCCAGAGCTCGTCCGCCTTGTCGGCGGCCGTGGAGACCGCAGTGGGGACGTTCGCGATGCGGGGACGCACGATCGCCAGTCCGCCTTCGTCCGATGCGATGGCGGCCTGGCTCTGTCCGTCGAACGTGCAGTCGATCACGAGGATGGGCCAGCCGGGAGCGGCTCGCTTGGTGGCGATGCCGTACTGGCCGCCGTGGAAGTGCAGATCCTCGACCTCGTTGCCGATGTCCTCGATGCCCGCGCGAGCGGAGCCGAGACGAAAGTCCATGTGCGAGAGATAACAGTGCTGGGCCACGTGGAAGCGGACGCCGACCGCGGCGGGGTTGCCCTCGCCGATCTCGATGTCGATATTGCTCATCGCGCTGTAGAACGTGCCGGGGTTGCCGTCCGAGGGTGGGCCGCCGGCGTTGCGGCCGCGTCCGCCGGAGAAGAAGAACATGTACTTGCTGGTCTCTCCCTGGAATCCCGGCGTGTTCTCGCCCAGTCTGAAGACGGGGCGGGTCTGGCCATAGCCGATCAGGCGGACGCCGGGCCAGATGTAGACGGTCTTCGTGAGACGATAGGTCCCTTGGGGAATGAACAGGATGCCGCCGCCGACTTTGTCGATGGCCTGCTGGACCGCGTCGGAGTCGTCCGCGACGCCGTCGCCCTTGACGGGGAAGCTCTCCGGCGTCAGATAGACCGCCGCCGGATCGTCCAGACGGACGGTGTAGACCGAGGCTGCATGCAGAAGCCCGGATGACAGAAGGGTGCTCGCGACGAACGACCAAGTCAGCACAGATCTGCGACCCATACCACGCCCTCGCTGGTTTTGAGATGGCGACTCAATTCCGTCGAAAGCGTGATTACAGCACGTCCGGGCGGAGAATACAAGAGAGGATTCGAGGGAGCGAGGGACAGTCCTATGTGTCCTATTTGTCCCATTCGTCCTATAGGATCGATAGGACCTATAGGACGAATAGGACTCATAGGACTGATGGGACGCGATCGTCGCGCGATCGCTTACTTCTTCGCGGCCCGGGCTTTGCGGACCGGCCGTTGCTGGACGTATCGGCTGATGTTGCGGATCGCCTGGCGGAGACGCTGCTCGTTCTCGACCAGGGCGATGCGGAAGTAGCCTTCGCCGTTCTCGCCGAAGGCCCGGCCGGGACTGATCGCGACCTCGGCGTGCTCCATGAGGTCCATGGCGTAGTCGATCGTGCCCTTGCCGTTGAGGTGTTCCTCGGCGGCCTTGGTCCAGACGAACATGCTGGCGCGGGGCTTTTCCACCTGCCAGCCGAGCCGCTGGAGTCCGTCGCAGACGACGTCCCGGCGGATCTGGTACTTGGCGTTCTGGGCGTCGATGTCCTTGTCGCAGTGGCGCATCGCGATGATGCCGGCGATCTGAATCGCCTGGAAGATGCCGTAATCGTAGTAGCCCTTGATCGTCGCCAGGTAGTCGATCATCTGTTTGTTGCCGGCGACGAATCCGACGCGGAAACCCGCCATGCTGTAGGGCTTGCTCATCGTGGTGAACTCGACGCCGACGTCCTTGGCGCCCTTGGTCGCCAGGAAGCTGGGGGCCTTGTAGCCGTCGAAGAGGGTCTCGCCGTAGGCGAAGTCGTGGATGACCTGGAACTTGAAGTGCTTGGCCAGATCCACCACCGGCTCGAAGAAGCCCGGATCGACCGTCATGGCGGTCGGGTTGTGCGGGTAGTTCAGGATCAGCAACTTGGGCTTGGGGAACAGGTGTTCGCACACCATTGCGATGGTGTCGAGGAACTTCTGGTCGTTGCCCAGGGGGACCGTGATGACGTTGGCGCCGGCCAGGATGACGCCGTAGTTGTGAATGGGGAAGGCCGGGTCGGGCACGATGGCGGTGTCGCCGGGCCCGAGCATGGCCAGGCACATGTGGCTGAAGCCCTCTTTCGACCCGATGCAGGCCAGGACCTCGGTGTCCGGATCGAGGTCGACGCCCCACTTGCGGGCGTACTTCTTCGCCATCTCGCCGCGGAGGTTCTTGATGCCCTTGGAGGCGCTGTAGCGGTGGTTGCGCGGGTCCTTGGCGGCCTCGCACAGTTTGTCGATCACGATTTCCGGGGCGGGGTCCATCGGGTTGCCCATGCCCAGATCGATGATGTCCTCGCCCTTTTGCCGACGGGCGTGCCGCATCGCGTTGAGTCGTCCAAACAGATACGGCGGCAGACGCATGACCCGCTCCGCCGGCTTGATGATGTACTCCTCGTTGTTGCTGCCTTTTTTCATAATCAGAACCTGCGACCCTGCATTCTCGATTACCGGCCATCCGGGTTCTCCGGTCCGGCCGACATAGCCCTACATTCTATCACACTCTTCTTGACTGCCGCAATCCCACTTTCTCGGGTCGGTCCATTTTTCCCATGTTGCCGGAGTAAGGAAATCCACTAATTGCCACTATTTTCCTTCGGCCGCGGCGACCTCGCATCTGTAGTTATTCCGCCCAGAAACCACAGGCGTGTGACGGTCCGCCGGAGCGAATTGCGGCTCGCCTTGACGGAGGGTCCGATGGTATACTCGTCGAGCCCGGTGCAGGACGCTGAATGATGATGCTGAGTCTGTCGGAGACACTGTGCGGATGGACCCCGATCGGATGGACGAAATGGCACGCGATCCGAGATTCATTCCCGGGATCTACAACTACTGCGACCAGTGGTGCCAGCGGTGTGCGTTGACCTCTCGCTGCATGAACTACGCGATGGCTCTTGAGGAGGATGCCGGCGGGTGCGAATCGCAGGACGTCGAGAACGAAGCCTTCTGGGACAAGCTGCACGAGACCTTCGACGCGACCATCGGGGGGCTTGAAGAGGCGGCCGAGGCGATGGATCTCGACATCGACGAGGAGGATTTCGACGAGAGCCTGGACGAGCAGGAGGAGATCCGCGAGACGGTCCACGCGCAGCCGTTCAGCCGGACCGCAATGCGCTATATCGACGTGGCCGAGCAGTGGCTTCGGTCGCACGAGGACCTCGCGTCGGCCGGCCCTGCGGACATGCGTGATTGCCTCGAAGTGATTCGCTGGTACCAGCACCAGATCTGGGTCAAGCTCTCCCGGGCGGCCGACGGGGCCATCCGCGCCGGGATCGACGACATGGAGGGCTTCCGGGAGGACGCCGACGGCTCGGCCAAGGTCGCGATTCTCGGCATCGAGCGATCCCTGGCGGCCTGGGCGACTCTGCTGAACCAGTTCCCCGACCACGAGGACGCGATCTTTGCGATGGGCACCCTCCGGCGTCTGCTCCGGCAGGTGGAAGCCGCCTTCCCCAACGCCCGGGCCTTCCGCCGGCCGGGGTTCGATCCGGAGTAGACATAGGGGGCCGGGGTCCTTCTACTCGATCGAGGCGGGGTCGTGGGCGCGGCGCAGGCAACTGCTGGCGATCTCATGATGACGCACCATGCCGACGAGTTGCCGTTGGTTCAAGTCGTTCACGACCGGCAGCGCCGGCAGACCGCTCTCGACGAACAGCTCCAAGGCATGGTCCAGCGTGCTGTCGGGAGTGAGCGGCTGGATGTCGGTCCTCAAGAAGTCCTCGGCCAGGACCAGCGGTCGCAGAGCCGGCTCGTTCGACACGAGACTGACCTCCTCGATGCCGACCACGCCCAGCAGGCGGCCCTCGGCGTTCACCACGGGCAGGACTTCGTCCGAGGTGGAGCTCAGGCGGTTGACCACGATGTCGAGCGTGTCCGCGGGATGCAGTGCGGCGGTCTCCTGTCGGGGCGAGAACAGCTCGCCGATGTGGATCTGGCCCAGGACCTCACGCATGTAGTTTCCCTGGTGGGCCGGCGAGCGGGATCGGCTTTCCACCTGGGATGCGAAGATCGACTGCTCGTCCGAGAGGATGAACGAGAGCGCGCAGACCCACAGCGAGGGCAACAGCAGGTTGTAGCCGCCGGTCAGCTCGCTGACGATGATGAGCGTCGAGAACGGGGTCTTGGCGGCCGCGGCGAAGAAGCCGGCCATTCCCACGATGACGAAGGCCGCCGGGTGGGGGACCAGCGCCGGCCAGAGGTTGTGGAGCGTCACGCCCAGGGCGCCGCCCCCGCAGCCGCCGATGACGATGGACGGCCCGAACACGCCGCCGGAGCCGCCGGAGGCGATCGTCAGGCTGGTCGTGAGGATCTTGCCCAAGGCGATGGTCAGCAGGAGGATCGCGCCGATCTGGGTGTCCCCCGTCATGGCCCCCTGGATGGAGGAGTATCCGAAGGCCAGCACGGCCAGGACCTTCTCCTGCCGGCCGAACAGCAGGTACAGCGACAGGCCGACCAGGCCCGTCAGAAACGCGCCGATCGCCGGGCGGAAGTACCGGCTGACGGGCAGACGGCTGAACAACCGCTTGACGCCGTAGAACGTGCGGGTGTAGAGCAGGGCCAGGAGGGCCATGAACAACGCCAGCAGCAGGTAGGGCCCCAGTTCCATCGGGCCGCCGAACGCCAGGCGGGGGATCTGGAACAGCGGCTCCCAACCGGTGAAGGCGCCGAAGACGCAGTAGGAGACGACGCTGGCGATCCCCGCCGGGATGATGACCTCGGGCTCGAACTCCGGCGAGCGGTACAGCACCTCGGCCGCGAACATCGTGCCGGCCAGCGGGGCGCGGAAGACCGCGGCGATGCCTGCGCCCATGCCTGCCGCCATGAGCACGCGGCGGTCGGCCGGTCGCAGTCGAAGCAGATTGGCCAGCAGGGAGCCGAAGCCGGCCCCGATCTGCGCGATGGGGCCTTCCCGCCCGCCGGACCCGCCGGTGCCCAGCGTAATGGCGCTGGTGACCATCTTGACCAGGGGAACGCGGGGTCGAATCTGTCCCTGCTTGTTGTGGTAGGCCGCGATGGCCGCGTCGGTGCCGTGCCCCTCCGCCTCCGGGGCCAGTTTGAAGACCAGGAAGCCGCTGACCAGGCCGCCCAACGTCGGGATCAGCAGGAGCAGCCAGGGATGGAGCTCATGCGGGATCTTCCTGAGCCAGGAGAACGCGGGCTCGCCCAGCGGATGAGGGTGCGGGTAATACCCGGCAACCACCCCCAGCGCGTAATGCTCCACGACCCGCGTGGCGACGTAGAAGGC
>JAAYVJ010000489.1 GCA_012517265.1 Planctomycetota bacterium
CCCGAGACCGGGCTGATCTTCATCGACCTGGTGGACAACGTCGAGAAGACGGGGGACCACCTGACCAACATCGCCCAGGCGGTCATCGGCGGCCTCCAGTGGGACGGCATCGAGAAGATGATGCCGCCAAAATAGGAAAGCAGAGCCGGGCTCGTCCACCCGGGCGGAGCCGGCTGCAATAAAGGCCACGCGGATTTCGTCTTGCCTGTATCGTTCGAACGGTCGGCTCAACTCGGTCCCGCAGCACCCCCGGCTGCGACGGAAGGAGAAACGAATGAAAACGCGGCGCGTCTTCTGTCTCCTTTGCCTTTCCCTCCCGTTTTTCGTCATTGGCTGTGGCTCTCCCGCCAAGCGAGGATCCGGCGGAGGGGTCGAGCTGTTGCGCGATTCCTGGGGCGTCCCGCACGTCTTCGCCGACAGCGACGCCGGGGCGATGTACGGCCTGGGTTACGCCGCGGCCCAGGACCGGCCCTTCCAAATGTACTACAACCTGCGGATCATCCAGGGCAGGCTGGCCGAGCTGGTCGGCGACGTGAAAGTGGGCGTCACCCGCCAACAGCCGCAGGGCCGGACCTCCGCGCTGCGAAGCGACGTCGAGATGCGGACCATCGGCTACTGGCGAGCCGCACAGGAGACCGCCGAGCGGCTGGATCCCGAGGCCCGCGAATTGCTGGAGGCCTACAGCCGGGGCGTGAACGACCGCCTGGCGAACGATCCGAACGTTCGGTCGGGCCTGTTCCAGAAGTATGGGCTCCAGCCCGAGCCGTGGACGCCGGCGGCCTGCATCGCCTCCTGGTGGCGGCTGAGCCTGTTCTTCTCCGGCGACGGCCTGCGGGAGCTGGCGCCTTATTACGAGATCAAGGACGGCGCCAGGATGGTGCGGCGCTATGCGGCGACGGATAGCGCCGGGGCCACGGAGGGCCCACGTTTTCGCGACGACGCGTCGGTGATCCAGCGGGACGACGTCAGCGACGAGTGGGTGAACAAGGTGCTCGCGTACGCGGCCGAGCACGAACTGACGAAGAAGATCAGCGTGCCGATCGACGAGGGCCGGCCCGGTCCGCGATTCAGCCACGCCTGGGTCGTGGGCGGCGCCAAGACCACCACCGGCTCGGCGGTCCTGATCAGCGATCCGCAGACCCCGGTGCGGAACCCTTCGTTGTTCTGGGAGTTTCACGTCCGCGGCAAGACCTTCAACGCCCGCGGGATCGGGGTTGCGGGCTCGCCGAACCTGTTGATCGGATTCACCCCGAACGTCGCCTGGGGCCTGACCGCCCTGGGGGCCGACCAGGCGGACCTCTTCCTGCTCAAGACCGACCCGAGCCATCCAAACCAGTACCAGCTCGACGGGACCTGGCGCGACATGGAGGTGCGTGAAGAGACGATCCTGGTCAAAGGTGGCGCGCCGAAGACGATCACCTGTCGCAGGACGAGCTTCGGCCCGGTCGTGACCTCGCTGGCGACGGGCGTGCGACGAGGGGACGAGGTGGCCCTCAAGAGGATTCCGATCTGCGAGCCCGACCGCGACACGTTCGCCGCGATCCTGAACATGGTCCGGTCGAAGGACGTGCACGAGTTCCAGCGGGCCCTCGGCGGCTGGACCTTCCCCAGCGCCAACTGCGTCTTCGGCGACCGCGCGGGCAACATCGGCTACAAGACGATCCTGAGCCTGCCCATCCGGTCGGCCCGCTCCCTGCTCGATGAAAACGCCGCCCACGAGGGTTGGGACAGCGCCAACGACTGGCAGGGCATCGCGCCGCACGAAGTGCTGCCCCAGGTGATCAACCCCAAACAGGGCTGGCTCGTCAGCGCCAACCACAGGCCGATCGCGTCGTTCTATCCGCTCTCGATGGGCATCTCGACAGGCAGCCTGGGCGACACCGACCGCTCCTGGCGATTGAAGGAACGCGTGAGAGAGAAGGACCGTTTCACGCCACAGGACGTGCTGGACATCCACTACGACACCGTCGCGCCGATCAAGCGGGACCTCGTCAAGCTGTGCTACCGCCTGCGGGACGTGCAGAAGTACCCGCTCGACGAGGACACCCTGCTGGCCCTGGACTACCTCGAAGGCTGGCGGGCCGCGGGCTGCAAGTCCGACATGTCCATCCCCGGCACCGAGATCGTCAACCTGATGCCGATGGCGTTTCGGCAGAACTTCGCCGCGGCCGTCACCTACGGCGGCGGGCTCTCCGGCCTGTGCAACATGCTCCAGACGATCGACGCGCGGATCGCGGCCGACCCCAGCGCCTCGCTGACCGACGAGGAGGCCGACTACGTGAACATCATCGTGCGGGCCGGCTGGCGGTACGGCAAGGCCCGGTTCGGCGACGACTCGACCCGCTGGCACGAGCGGGGCAAACAGGCGTTGCTCGAAACGAAGCTGCCCTACATGTCCACGCTCGA
>JAAYVJ010000490.1 GCA_012517265.1 Planctomycetota bacterium
CCGTCCATGACGTCGAGGTGCAGCATCTGGACGCCGGCCGAGGCCACCACCGCGATCTCGTCGGCGAGCCTGGCGAAATCCGCGCTGAGGATGGACGGAGCGATCTCGACGGTGCCGGGCTTCGGCATCTGCTTGCTCATGGAACCACCTCCCGCCCAAAAATGAAAGACTCTTCCCCGAATTGCACGAACAAACGAATACGGATTCCGACGCTTCGCGTCGGGAGTTTATCGCTTTGGGGCCACCAGCATGAAGGGGCGTTGCACGCCCCCTCGCAACGTCCAGTTCCACAAGCGAACGCCTCGTTCGCGTTCAAGCCGGAGGCCGCAATACGACAAACTCCCCCTGCACGACCGTTTCGGGCGTGCCACTCCAGCAGACCCGATGATCTCCACAGCTTCGAGAAGGATCAAATGAAGGCGGGATGATTGATTGCCGATTCGAGAATCAACCATCCCGCTTCGCACTTAGTACAGGTTATTTGTCATCCAATATGTCGATGGCCTTGAATTTCTTGCCTTCGAGGAATTCGAGGGAGGCGCCGCCGCCGGTGGAGATGTGGCTGATCTTGTCCTGGAGGCCGAGCTGCTCGATGGCGCTGGCGCTGTCGCCGCCGCCGACGATGCTCTTGGCGCCGTTCTGGGTCGCCTGGGCGACCGCCTGGGCGATGGCGTTGGTGCCCTGGTCGAAGGGCGGGATCTCGAAGACGCCCATCGGGCCGTTCCAGCAGATGGTCTTGGCGTCCACGATCTTGGCCGCGAACTCCTTGCGGGCCATCGGGCCGATGTCCACAGCCTGCCAGCCGGGGTCGATGTCGCCGACCGCGGTGCGGTGCTCGGCGCCGGGCGCCAGCTTGCGGACGACGGAGTGGTCCGGCGGGAGCAGGACTTCGCAGCCCTTGTCGGCCGCACGGTCCAGCAGTTCCTGGGCCTTGTCCAGGAAATCGTCCTCGACCCGGCTGCCGCCGATGGCCTTGCCGCGGGTCTTGAGGAAGGTGTAGGCCATGGCGCCGCCGATGATGATGCGGTCGACCTTGCCGATCAGGTTCTCGATGACGCCGATCTTGTCGGAAACCTTGGCCCCGCCGAGGATGGCGACGAACGGGTGCACCGGGTTGCTGATGGTCTCGCCGAGGAACTTCAGTTCCTTCTCGATCAAAAAGCCGATCACGCGGGGCTTGCCCGCCATGACCTGCGGGACGGTGTACATCGAGGCGTTGTCGCGGTGGGCGGTGCCGAAGGCGTCGTCGACGTAGACGTCGGCCATGGCGGCCAGCTTCTTGGCGAACTCGTCCTTGGCCGCACGGAGCTGGGCGTCTTCCTTGGCGGCCTTGTCCTTGATGACCTCTTCCCGATTGAACCGCAGGTTCTCCAGGAGCAGGACGTCGCCGGTCTTGAGGGCCTTGGCCTTGGCGGTGGCGTCCGGGCCGACGCTATCGTCGGCGAAGATCACCTTTTTGCCGAGCAGTTCGGAGAGCCGCACGGCGACCGGCTTCAAGGTGTACGCGTCGTCGCGGGCGCCTTCGGGCCGGCCCAGGTGGCTCATCAGAATCAGGCTGCCGCCGCGATCGAGCACGTTCTTGATCGTCGGCAGCGCCTTGACGATGCGGTCGTCGCTGGTGATGTTGCCGTTATCGTCCTGCGGCACGTTGAAATCGACCCGCATCAGGACCTTCTTGCCCTTGACATCGATATCAGCAACCGTTTTTTTGGCCATAAAATACCCCTTCGAATTTGCCGTTTACCATTTACGATTGACCGTTGGCAACGGCCGGAAACCCGGACCGCGATCGGGCGCCGGCGTTGCCACCGGCGCCCAAAGCGGAAATCGTCAATCATAAATCGTAATCTACTTCAGCTTCGCGATCCGCTCGATGAGGTCGGCGCTGCGGCAGGAGTAGCCCCACTCGTTGTCGTACCACATCGTGACCTTGACCATGTCGCCGTCGAGAACCATGGTGTTGGTGCTGTCGAAGATCGAGCTGTGCGGGTTGCCGATGATGTCCGCCGAGACGATCGGATCGGTCACGTACTCGATGATGCCCTTCATCGGACCTTCCGCAGCGGCCTTCATCGCGGCGTTGATCTCTTCGACGCTGGTCTTCTTGGCGGCCACGAAGGTCAGGTCGGTGATCGAGCCGTCCGGGACCGGAACGCGGAGGGCGTAGCCGTGCAGCTTACCCTTGAGAGCCGGGATGACCTCGCCCAGGGCCTTGGCGGCGCCGGTGGTCGAGGGGACGGTGCTCAATGCCGCGGCTCGGCCTCGGCGCTTGTCCTTGTAAGGCATGTCGAGGATGGCCTGGTCGTTCGTGTAGGCGTGCACGGTGGTCATGAGACCCTTGACAATGCCGATCTTCTCCTGGAGGACCTTGCAGGCCGGGGCCAGGGAGTTGGTCGTGCAGGAGGCGTTCGAGATGCACTTCATCGAGGCGTTCAGCTCGCTGTCGTTGACGCCCAGCACGATGGTGGCGTCCGGCTTGTCCTTGGCCGGGGCGCTGAGCAGCACGCGCTTGGCGCCGGCGACCAGGTGGCTGTCGTAGCCGGGCTTGCCGTCGGCGGCGCGGCTGGTGAACCGGCCGGTCGACTCGAGGACCACGTCCACGCCCAGCTTGCCCCACGGCAGCTTGGAGGGATCCTTCTCGGCCAGGATCGGGATCTCTTTGCCGTTGATCACGATCGAAGTACCCTTGACCTCGACGGTGCCAGGGAACTTGCCCTGCGTGCTGTCGTATTTGAACATGTATGCGAGCATGTCGGCGTCAAACAGATCGTTGATCCCGACGACGTCGTACTTGTTGGGTTTCTCAGTCATCGCGCGGAGCACGAGGCGGCCGATACGACCAAAACCGTTGATTCCTACCTTCGTTGCCATGAACTCTTCTCCTTAAATCCTTGCCGTGGGTTAGTGCGGCTCATTCTATGGTCAGACCCCGTACCCTGCCGGGGGAGTAAACGAAGGCCTTACTGTAGTGGGGGGGTCGGACCCTGTCAAGGATTTATTGCCCCTTCCAGGAACAACGAAACCCACACTCAGTGCAGGGAATCGCCCCTCCCCCCTGTGCCGCCCGACCCCGCGACAGACCGCCTTGAGCCCTGACTCGCCAGGATACACCGGAAACAGACTGTCCAGGAACCTGAGAGACCCGGCACGGCGGCGGGGTCGAGCTCCGCCAAACGATGTGGCGCGACGACCACGCGCACTTTTGGGACAACGGCTTCAAGGCCATCGAGATCACGGAGGACGGCTGCACCCCGCACATGCACAAGCCGACAGACACGCCGGAGAGGCTCGATCACGACAACATCGCCAAAATCGTCCACGGCCTTCACATGGCGTTGAGCCAGGAACAGCCCCCCCGCCGTCGTCGCTCCGGACGGCCAAGTCGCGGGCATGCCCGGTCCGC
>JAAYVJ010000491.1 GCA_012517265.1 Planctomycetota bacterium
CTCGTGACGCGAGAGCCGCTCTTCGTTGCGAGCGCCACAAGGGGATGGACAACCGGACGGAGTGCGTACACAATGATCGATGGTCGGCCGGCCCCGTTGTTCGACCGCAAGCGGGGTGTTTCCCGGCCTGGGCCGGATGAAGTCACTCTTGGGAAGGAGTTGGTACGATGTCGCACGCGAAGCTCATATCTCTGACGGCGATGGGAATCCTGCTGGCCCTGGCCTCGGTCTCGCCCGCGCCCCCCGATCGGTCCTACGTGTCCGGGGACTCCATGATGACGCTCGATGGGAAGAACGTGGGCTTCGTCAAGAGCGTCGAGGGCGGCGCCATCACCGCGGAGGTGATCAACGAGCCCGCCGGGCCGAGCTATTTCACCAAGAAGCACATCGGCCAGCCCAGGTACGAGGATTTCACCGTCCAGGTGGGTTTCAGCATGAGCAAGACTCTGTACGAATGGATCGCCGGCTCGTGGACGAACAAGATCGAACGCCGGAACGGCAGCTTTATCGCCGCCGATCAGAATCTGCAGGCTCAGTCCGAGCGGAAGTTCTTCAACGCGATGATCACCGAGACGACGATCCCCGCGATGGACAGTTCGAGCAAGGAACCCGGCTACATCACGGTCAAGCTCGCGCCGGAGACCATCCGCGTTGAGAAGGCCGGCGGCAAGGTCTCGGGGGAATTCGGCAAGATCGAGCAGAAGGTGTTCCTGCCCGCCAGTTTCCGGCTGCAGATCGACGGCCTGGATTGCACGAAGGTCAGCTACATCGACTCGTTCACCGTCAAGCGAACCGTGGTCACCGACGATATCGGCGATGCCCGCGACTACGCCAAGGACCCGGGCAAGCTCGTGTTCCCGAACATCAAGGTCACCTTGGCCGAATCGACCGCGCAGTCGTGGTTGGCCTGGCACGAGAGCTTCGTCGTTCAGGGCAAGAATGACGAGATGGCGGAGAAGAGCGGCGTGTTGACGCTCCTGTCGCCGAACCAGCAGACCGTTCTGGCCAGGATCAATTTCTTCAACATGGGCATCTTCTCCATCGGAGCCGACAAGACCGAGGCCAACGCCGATCAGATCAGGCGGGTGACCGCGGAACTGTACGTGGAGAGAATGGAATTCGAGGCCGGCGGGGAGGGGGCCGAGCCCGGCTCCACGGGAACGACCACGCCTCCGGCCACGACGAAGCCGGCGGTCCGCCGCGGATAGCTGCGCGGTTTTCGAATCGGATCGCCACAGATGACTCGGTGAGGGAGGTTGCTTCTGCGCAGTCTGAAGGCCGTTCTGTCCCTGGTGATCGCAGCATTGTCGAGCGTCGAGGTCGCAAGGGGCGAGCCGCAGGTTTGCGGTCTGCAGCACGACGCCAAACAGGATGAACGGAACCAGCGTGAGAAATACGATCTTCCTGGACAGGCTGAGTCGGGACCGTTTCATGGACGTCCTCCTTTGCGGTCTTGCTCGGTGTAGGCGACGGGGTGTTGGCGTTCTCCCTTGCGGTAGAACCGGAAGTCCTTGCGTTTCCCGAAATGGGGAGAAC
>JAAYVJ010000492.1 GCA_012517265.1 Planctomycetota bacterium
CGAGAAGGAATTCTCCGGTCTGTTCGGCCGCACGCCGAACCTGGCTGGAGATCCCGCCCGCTACGTCGCGCAGGTTCAGATCAGTTCGACCACTGAACAGGCGTGCAGAGCTCTGGCCTCCGACATTGCCGATACGATCTTTGCCTACCTGCCTGACTCGAGCGGACGAGTGACCGCGATTGAGGCTCCGGCGGAGACGACGCCGGTTCAGGAAGCGACCGGACACGGCGAGTGATCGCACGATGTGACGCAATGGAGGTCGTCATAAATCCTTGACAGGTAATGGATTCCGCCTGTTCTGGAGGTGCGACCGACGGGGACGGAGTGCGCCCGCAGGGCGTTGGACGCGACGGCCCATTTCTCGGGGATTTCATTACGGCGGTTTGGATCGATCCAGAGGATCGCGGAAACACCTATGGCATCTCACGTCGAGATCAGCAAGCGATTGCTGCTGATCAATTCCGCCAGTTCTGTTGCCGTACAGTTGCTGCAGGGCGTCATTCTGCTGTGGGTCCAATGGCATTTGTTGCCGCGAATCAGTGCGGATGAGTTCAGTCTTTCTCCGCTGGTTCTCGCTGTCGTTAGTTTCATCCCTCTGTTTACGGACATTCTGACCGCCGGGCTGGGGCGGTACGTGATTGAGGCCTACGTCCAGGGAGACGAGAACCGGGTGCGGGAGATCGTCTCGTCCATGTTCCCTCTGCTGCTGGCTGCCGGGGGGGTGGTCTTCTTCGGCGGGGCCGCGGCTTCCTGGAACGTGAACAAGATCCTCGTGATCCCTGAGGGGTTGCTCTGGGACGCCAGGATCATGATGTTCTTGCCGCTTGCCATGATGGCCGCTCAACTGCCTTGTGCGCCGCTGGGGCAGGGATTGTACGTGCGGCAAAAGTTCGTCACCTTGAATGTCATCTCGCTGTGTGCCGAGGTCATCAAGACCACTCTCCTGGTTGTTCTGATGCTCAGGGTCAGCACGCGGGTCATATGGGTGATCATTTCCGTTTTCGTGGGGCAGTTGATCTCTCTGGTCGTCAGCACGATTCTGTCCTTGCGCGAGGTGCCTTTGCTGGCGTATCGATACCGACCAATCCGGTGGGATCTGGTCCGCTCGATCACCGGTTTCGGCGGGTGGAACTTTCTGATCTCCCTTGCAGGGAGGTTGCGGGAGTGCTCCATTCCTCTGATTCTGAATCGTTTGGGTCCTGGGTCGTCCGTGGAGCTCCGAACGTTTCAGGTGGGCTCGATGGGACGCCGGCTGACCGATCAGTGGTTCTGGGTCCTTGTGCGCCCTGTCTACCCGGTCGTCACCGGCATGTACGCCATGGGTGCGATGGATCGGTTTCGCAGCGCCTACCTGCGCGGCGGTCGGATCGGCTTGTGGATCACTCTGCTGGTGGCCATTCCGGCGGCGATCTATGCCCAACCGGTGATCATGCTGTACTCCCATGGCCAATGTCCGGAATCGCCCACCGTGATGGTGCTCATGCTGGCCTGCTACATCGTCTCGCAGGGCAGTTGGCTGGTTGGGGCGGTGGCGCAGGCCAAGGCGGAGGTACGTCCGCTGGGGATTCGCTTGGCCACGGCCCAGGTCATCGGCGTCATGCTCACGCTGCTATTGGCCGGGAAGCTCGGGTTCGGCGCGATCGGGGCGGCGCTGGCGACGCTCTCGGTGAACCTCGTTTTCGCGGTGGCCTTCCTTCTGCCGCTGGGGCTTCGTCTGACCGATATCCGGCTTGAAACCTGGGTTCGCAAGACGCTGGTCCCGGGCCTGGCCCCGGCCTGTGTGGCGGCTGTTGCGTGGGTCTCGCTGAATCTCCTCGTGGAGATCGACACTTGGCTCGAAATCCTCTGGTGCACCGCCGTCGGCGAGTTGTGTTACGCCGCGGTGTTGCTCGGGTTCTGTCTGGAACGCCAGGATAAGCAGGAC
>JAAYVJ010000493.1 GCA_012517265.1 Planctomycetota bacterium
GAGCCGGTCCAGGCCCTGGCCCATCAGGGCCGCGGTGACGCCCGTCAGGACGTCGCCCGATCCGGCGGTGGCCATGCCGGGGTTGCCGGTCGTGTTGACGTAGACCCGTTGGCCGTCGGTGACAACGGTGCCGGCGCCTTTGAGTGCGACCACCGCTCCGCTGGCCTGCGCCGCCCGGATCGCGGTCTCCCGTCGGTCCTGGGGCATCTCGTCGCGGAAGAGCGACGGCCAGAGCCTCTTCATCTCGCCGGGGTGGGGCGTCAGGACGATCTGGGCCTTGCACGTCTTCGGCCAGTCCGGGATCCGGCTCAGGTTGTTGAGCCCGTCGCCGTCGATGAGCATCTTGACGCCCTCCAGTTGCACCAGCGAGCTGAGGATCGATCGCAGACCCGGGCTTTGGCCCATGCCCGGCCCGACGGCGACGACGTCGTTGTCCCCGACGGCGTCGAGGATCGTGCCGAGGGCCTTGGCCGAGATGCGCCCGTCGTCGTCCTCGACCAGGGGGAGCGTCGTGTAGCAGGGCTCGATGGCCGCGACGATCGGCAGGGCGCTGCGGGATGTGGCCACGCGGACGAGTCCCGCGCCGGCTCGCAGGGCCGCCCGGCCGCTCAGAGCCGCCGCCCCGGTCATCCCGACGCTGCCGGCAATGATCAGGACGCGTCCGAACGAACCCTTGTGTCCCTCCGTGGGGCGGGGTGCAAGTTGAGGAATAGCGGTGACGATCTCCATGACGCCCTCCAGTACAACTGCCGTTGCCAAGCTCAAAATTCGAGACCCGAAATTCGAAACAAATCCGAAGCACGAATGTCAAATGACCGAAACGCTATCGTTCGACGGGTGATCCGTTTGGGATTTCGGTCCTTCTGTCATTTGTGCTTGTTTCGGATTTCGAAATTCGGATTTCGGATTTTCTTCTCTACCCAGCCTTGTCGATCTTGCGGTTGATCATCGTCGCGGTGACCGCGGCGGAGAACCCGTTGTCGATGTTGACGACCGTGATGCCCGAGGCGCAGCTATTGAGCATGGTCAGCAGGGCCGCGAGGCCCTGGAAGTTCGCTCCGTACCCGACGCTCGTCGGCACCGCGATGACCGGGCAGCTCACCAGCCCGCCCACCACGCTGGCCAGCGCCCCCTCCATGCCGGCCACGACGATCAGGACATTGGCTTCGTTCAGCCTGGGCACCGATCCGAGGAGCCGGTGCAGGCCGGCGACGCCCACGTCGCAGACCAGCTCGGTCCGCTGACCCATGATCTCGGCGGTGATCTTGGCCTCCATTGCCACCGGCAGATCCGCGGTCCCGGCGGTCACGATGGGCAGCACGCTCTTGGACGGAGGCAGTTCCTTCTGTTCCAGAACGATCGTGCGAGCCAGTTCGTCGTATCGGGCGGCGGGGAACTTGCCGGTCCCGGCCAGGGCCTCGAACGCTTCCGCCCGGGCCCGCGTCGCCAGGACGTTGTTGCCCCGCGAGGCGAGCGATTCGAAGATGCGGACGATCTGCTCGTTGGTCTTGCCGGGGCAGAAGATCACCTCGGGGAACCCCTTGCGGAGCTGTCGATGGTGATCCACCCTCGCGAATCCCAGGTCCTCATACGGCAGACTGCGCAGCCGCTCCATCGCCTGATCGATGTCGACCTGGCCGCCTTTGACCTGCTCCAACAGTTGTCTCAAGTGTTCCGGTTGAATGGCTCGGGATCCTTAAGAGGCGTGTGTTTAACCAGTCGAACTCGGTTCCAGTGTCAGGGGGGCGAAGAGGCCCGCTCGATACTTGTGGTAGGCCAGCGAGGCGACCATGACCCCGTTGTCCGTGCAGTACTGCTTGGGCGCCACGAGGAGCCGCCGGGCGGGCTTGCTCTTGTCGGCCATCTTCTGCATGGCCTCGCGGAGCGTGCCGTTGGCGGCGACGCCGCCGCCCATGAGGATGGTCCTGGCCCCGATTCGTTCGGCCGCGCGCTTGGTCTTCTTCACGAGCACGTCGATCACCGCGGCCTGGAACGACGCCGCGATGTCCGCGATCTGCTGCTCGGTCATCGAATCGACCTTGTCCTGGCCGTTCATGTCCTGGCCGCGGCAGTGGTAGAGCACCGCTGTCTTGAGCCCGCTGAAGGAGAAGTCGAGCGAGCCCTTCTCCAGCATGGACCGAGGGAAGTCGATCGCCTTGGGGTCGCCCCGTTTGCCGATCCGCTCGATGACCGGCCCGCCGGGATAGGGGAGCTTGAGGATCGTGGCGACCTTGTCGAAGGCCTCGCCTGCGGCGTCGTCGATGGTCGTGCCCAGCAGGCGAAGCTCCAGCGGGGATTTGGCTTCGTACA